>NZ_DDYV01000184.1:0-14313 GCF_002348205.1 Desulfobacter sp. UBA2225
GTGTCTTAAGTCAACGGCATTGAATGAGGCCATCCAGCAAAGATATGGAGAAGGAAGCTCCTTTACAATACAAGAAGCGGTTGAGAATTATATTGCGGCATGTTCTGTAATTGCAGACCTAACAAAAGTTTTGAAAAGAAAAATTATATTGAAAGATACAAGGGTTTTAATTGCTGTCCCCCCTTGGGAAAAATAGCGCCGAACAAAACACTGGAGAGAGTCCGGGCTGCCTGCGCGGCGTTTTTTGGGGAAATAACTGGTTCAGGAAAATTTAACTTTTATCTAAGCTTTTGGGGTTTAAATACCCGGCCCCCTCAGCTCCTCGATAAATCTCAAAAGGCCGTAAATGCATAACACAGAAAAATTTAAAAATTTCTATAGGAAACCAAAAAACCACAATATGTCTATCATGGAGCTCCGAGAACCTTTCCTGGCAAGGCATTGACTGCTTTTGTTATTGAGCACTGTTTTGAAATCGGCTTGGGCATGGATAAATACCATTAAGGCTTTGTTTTACTTTTCTATATTATTGGGCCTTTTTGAGGTGTAAGGGACTCGGAAAAAAATAAAAAATGGGCAAAGGATTTTTCTTATTATGACGATAAGAACTTAAAAGCTTGA
Source organism: Desulfobacter sp. UBA2225 (assembly GCF_002348205.1). Taxonomy (NCBI): domain Bacteria; kingdom Pseudomonadati; phylum Thermodesulfobacteriota; class Desulfobacteria; order Desulfobacterales; family Desulfobacteraceae; genus Desulfobacter; species Desulfobacter sp. UBA2225. The sequence continues at coordinate 622 of NZ_DDYV01000184.1, forward strand.
TTTTTGTGGCTTGTTTTCTTATTTTACCTGGCTTACTTTAAATACAAGGAGCCTCAATAACGATATGAATCAAAGAAGAATATACGATATTATCCAGTACTCCGTGCTGGTGGCCGGTCAGGAGGACGAATACATTGACCGAGATCTCGGCCCGATTCATATCATCAAATATGTTTATTTGGCTGACTTGGCCTATGCCCAATACAACAATGGAGAAACATACACTGGGATAGACTGGACATTTTATACTTTCGGCCCCTGGAATTCCGATTTGTTTGAATGTATCGAGCCGGCCCTTAAAGAGATCGGGGCTGAACGTAGGATTATTGAAAGCAGGTATGAGAGTAGGGAAGATTTTGTAAGGTACTCTCTCGGCAACTATGACCTTTTTGAAAAGAAAGGTAACTCCCTGCCTCTGGTTATCGGTGCTAGATTACAGCAAGATATTCATAAACATAAGAAGGATACACCCGGCCTGCTCGGTTATGTCTATGGAACAAAACCGATGATTTCAGCGGCCCCCGGGGAAAAACTCGATTTTTCTGTTGCTGTTAAAAGCAGACCAGAAAAGCTGGAATACAATTCAAATTTTGAAAATTTATCGATCAGAAAACAAAAAAACTTCTTCAAAGGCCTTCAAGCTATCCGGGAAAAGAGGAAAGAATGCAAAATCCCAGCGGATAAGGGCTATATTCAGTCTCCTGTTAAACCAATGCATGACCAGATTTATGAAGATGGCCTTGACTGGGTGGAAAGCCTCGCCGGAAAGAAGTTGCCTGAACAGGAATTCGAAGCTCAATTTTCAGAAGATATCTGGCATTCACAATCAAGAAAAGGTGACTATCCAGAATAAATGAAATTCCCTGATGATTCCATCCAATCTTTGCTCGCATCGTCTTCCTGGTGGCAGCAAACGGACTCCCAGTCGGTTGACAGAGGTTTTCTCATCAAGGCTTTTATTCCCCACGTTGATCAGACTCCGAATACAATCGAACCTGTCGGAAGGCAGGAAGCAAACATCCATTCGAAAGCAATCGTAAAGATTCGTCCGCTTGATATCCAAGCCCCTCGGAAAAGAGAAGATCTTCCAGTTGCGGCAATGACCCTATATCAAAATGAAATTTGGACTGTATACAGAGCAAAGCTCCGGCCTTGCCTTGTGCTGGGGAAAACCCACAACATGGTGCCCCAGGAAGTCAAGCATGGTCAACCTAAACGGAGTACTGCCCCGACACTTTTGGTTGCACCATATTATGGGGCTGACCGGGACGGTTCCCGGGCCGGATATAATCCAGCGTTCATTGAGAGAGTCAGGCACATTCGGTACCCCCAATTTTTTATCGATATGCTTCCTATTGGCGGACCGAAAGAGTCGTTGTTAAGGTTTGATCATCTTCAGCCGATTGGCGCCCATTATGATTCCATTCAGAAAACAGGTTACTGCCTTAGCGAAGGAGCGCTTGAGATTCTTGATGAACTTGTTGAACTATATCTTTGGGATCGTGTTAAAGACGGATCAGGTGTGCATGAATTTATTGATCTAATAAGCGAAACCCTTTATCATTCTTAAGCAACCAACTGTGGCATTGCGTCATAATACCATTTGGTGATAAATAACATTTATTCCGCATAAGCCTATCTGCTAATAAAAAATGCTGACGGACAACCCGCAGACGTTGCCATTAAAATCGCCAATTTTCAGAAATTTTGAGGAATCGGAAACCCTACATTATGTCTATTATCAAACACCCAAAGGCAGTATTGAAGGGGCGTTGACTTCTTATATTATTCATTCCTGTTGAAGCTAAAAGGTCATATTCAAAGAGTGTTAACTCCTATGAGACTTTTCGTACCTTTGTCGGAATAAGGCTGATTAAGAACAGGAACAGGAACACGATGAAGTATCAATTCATTTGCGGTGAACTCTATTCTATCCGGGCTGCCTTGAGCTGCCCACAGGCCGCAGAAATATCATCCCCCTTACTTTTCCTGACAATAGCTGTCATGTTCCGATTTAAAAGAATAGTCAAAAAGGCGTTGATCCGATCCCGTGAAGGCCTTTTAAAGGGTGCTTGGGGATGTTCGTTAAATGGAATAAGATTCACTTTTGCCCGAATGGGGGAAAGCAGGCGGACCAGGTCATGGGCATGGGCATCACTGTCATTGACCCCGCTCATCAGAATATACTCAAAGGTAATTTTGTTCCTGGGCTTCATCTCAAATTCTTTGCAAGCCGCAAGCAACGCCTCAATGGGCCAGGCACGGTTGACCGGCATCAGGCTTGAACGCAGCTCATTGTCTGTGGCATTGAGCGACACTGCAAGGTTGACTTCGGTATCAAGGCCCAGCTGAATGATTTTAGGGGCAATACCGGAGGTGGAAACCGTTACCTTCCGACAGGAAAACTTCATCCCGAAATCCGTATCAAAAATCACACCAAGGCTGCGCAAAAGGTTATCATAATTTGCCAAAGGCTCCCCCATACCCATGAACACGATATTGGACAGAGACAAAGGTTCGATACCCTGTTGGGCAACAAACCTTCGGGCATCCCGTACCTGACCTACAATCTCTCCCATGGTCAGGTTTCTTTTAAACCCGGTTTTGGCGGTCAGACAGAACTTACAGTTCATGGCACATCCGGCCTGGGTGGACACACAAAGGGTATAATGCTCTTTTTCAGGTATGAGAACACTTTCCACATACTCCCCGTCTGCCAGTCGATGCAAAAACTTCTTTGTGGCATCAACGGAAGTTTCCATGTTTTCAAGTTCCAGTGTTCCCAGAAAAAAATGCTCGGCCAATTCCCCCCGCAGGGCCTTGCCCAGATCGGTCATCTCTTCGAAGCTGCCGGCAAGCTTCAGGTAGAGCCATTTGAACACCTGGTCAGCCCTGAAACGCCGTATTCCTTTATTTTCAAACCATTCACCCAGATCCTGCCGGGTAAAATCCAGTATATCTTTCATTGTACGCACCTGCATAATTTTATTATTTTCTTGACATTACACGGATTATTTATTAATTTCAACGATTTGATTTGACACTGAGAAAAAGGTTATCTTGCACATGTTTGACGATTTAAGCGACCGGCTGGATTCTGTTTTTAAGAAACTAAGAGGGCACGGAACCCTTACCGAGAGAAACATTGAGGACGGCTTAAAACAGGTCAGATTGGCACTTCTGGAAGCCGATGTCAATTATAAGGTTGCAAAAAATGTCATTTCGGATATAAAAGCCCGAGCCCTTGGCCGGGAGGTTATGCAAAGTCTGACCCCGGGGCAGCAGGTCATCAAGATTGTAAACGAAGAATTTACAAAAATGATGGGCTCCACCCACCAGGAACTGAACTTTGCCGCCACCGGGGCATCATCGATCATGCTGGTGGGACTGCAGGGTTCCGGCAAAACGACCACAGCTGGCAAACTGGCGCGTTTTCTGCGCAAAATCGGCAGAAAACCCTATCTTGTGCCTGTGGATGTGTACCGTCCGGCAGCCATAGACCAGCTGACCAAGCTGGGCAAACAGATGGACGTGCCGGTATTTGAATCCACAACCGACATGAAACCGCTCAGGATCTGCCAGGATGCAAAGCTTGCCGCAAGGGAGCTTGGCTGCGACACCCTGCTCATTGACACCGCAGGGCGATTGCACTTGGATGACGCGCTCATGGTCGAGCTTGAAGAGATCAAAAAGGGCATCAACCCGGCAGAAATTCTTCTGGTGGCAGATGCCATGACCGGCCAGGATGCGGTGAACATTGCCGGTGAATTCGACAAGCGGCTTGATATTTCAGGCTTTGTGCTGACCAAGATGGACGGTGATGCCAGAGGCGGTGCAGCGCTCTCCATCAAAGCGGTGACGGGCAAACCCTTAAAGTTCATCGGTGTGGGTGAAAAGAGTACGGCACTTGAGCCCTTTCATCCGGACCGTATGGCGTCCAGGATTCTGGGTATGGGAGACACCCTGTCTTTTATTGAAAAGGCAGTGGATGCGGTTGACCAGAAAGAAGCCCAGGCCCTTGAAAAGAAACTGAGGAAAAACCAGTTTACCCTGGAAGATTTTAAAAACCAGATGCAGCAGGTCCGCAAAATGGGATCAATCAAGGATCTTTTGGGCATGCTGCCCGGGGTAAATAAAAAGATGCTCAATGATTTGAACATCAGTGATAAAGAATTTGTAAAAATAGAGGCTATTATCAATTCCATGACTCCTGATGAACGGGCCAAACACGCAATCATAAAAGCATCGCGAAAAAAAAGGATTGCCCTTGGTTCGGGGACATCGATTCAGGATGTGAATAAACTGCTTAAAAGCTATACCCAATCCATGAACATGGTGAAAAAATTTAATAAAGGCGGCATGAAATCCCTTCGGGGCATGCTTCCATTTTAAGGAGAGAACAAGAACTATGGCAGTAAAACTCAGACTTACTCGTAAAGGCACCAAGAAGAAACCCTTTTACAGAATTGTTGCCGCCGATATTCAGGCACCCAGGGACGGCAAGTTCCTTGAAGCCGTCGGTACCTATGATCCCATGCAGAATCCGGCCGTTATCACCCTGAAACAGGACCGGGTGCAGTACTGGCTGGAACAGGGTGCAACACCCACCACAACGGTAAAAAGTATCCTTAAAAAACAGAGTGCTCAAAGCGTTCCTGCCTAAGGGTACCTTAAAAGAATAGAACCGCTGTAGACGCCTTGAAAACGGCCGGGCCCCTTATGTCATTGATTAGGAGACGTTTTTATGAAAGAGCTGATTGAGTATTTAGCAAAGGCATTGGTAGACAATCCAGATGAAGTTCAGGTATCTGAAGTGACAGGAGACCAGACTTCGGTGCTTGAACTCAAGGTGGCAAAAGAAGACCTAGGCAAGGTTATCGGCAAACAAGGCAGATCCGCCAGGGCCATGAGAACTATCCTGAGTGCCGCGGCCACAAAAATGAAAAAACGCACGGTACTGGAAATCATCGAGTAGTTCCATGGAATGTTCGGATACCTGGCTGACCATCGGCAAGATCACGGGCGTTCACGGCCTTGGGGGCAACCTTAAAGTTTGGTCCTGGGCCCAGTCGCCCGGCACCTTTGCCCCAGGGCTTGCCGTGGTACTCAAAGATGAGGACAAGACCCTGGACCCTGGACGGGAATATGTGATAATCCGAACCGGCAGGTATAAAAAAGGCGTACTTTTAACCCTTGAAGGGGTCAGTACTCGGGAAGCCTCGGAAGCCCTTGTGGGGAAGCTTGTCATGGTTGATAAAACCAACCTGCCGGACCTGGATGAAGATACCTGGTACTGGCAGGATCTGATCGGGTTGACGGTTGTAGATACCTGTAAAGGCGAAGTTGGAAGCGTTGAGCAGCTTTTCCCCACAGGTGCGGATGATATCCTGGTTGTTACAAATAAAACGCCCCAGGGTAAACAGGAATTGCTCATCCCGATGAATGCCGTATTTATCAAGGATATAAACCTTGAGACCGGGGTAATTTCAACACAGTTGCCCGAAGGTTTCATCACGGACTGATTTTCCGATGAAGTTTACCGTATTGACACTGTTTCCGGAATTTCTGGAGGCTTTTTTTGCCAACGGCATCATGGCCAGGGCTTTGAACCGGAAGGTTATCAGCGCAGACAGCATCAACATCCGGGATTTTACTTCAGATCGGCATAACAGTGTAGATGACCGCCCCTATGGCGGGGGAAGCGGCATGGTAATGATGCCCGGACCTTTGGAAAAAGCCATTGATTCTGCCAGACAGACGTCTCCCAGCCCTTGGGTGGTGTATTTAAGCCCCCAGGGCAGACCCTTTACCCAGGCCCGGGCCTGTGAACTTGCCGCAAATCGACAGGACCTTATTTTAATCTGCGGCCGGTACGAAGGTATTGACGAGCGGGTCTATGCCCGCCAGGTGGATGAAGAGATCTGTGTCGGAGATTTTGTGATGACCGGCGGAGAGATTGCTGCCATGGCCGTTATTGATGCCGTTGCAAGAATGACTCCCGGAGTGCTGGGAAACAATGAATCATCCCGGTGTGAATCATTTATGGATAACCGTCTGGAATATGCCCAGTATACCCGGCCCGAGAGGTACGAGGAAATGGGCGTACCCGGTGTGCTTTTGTCCGGAAACCATGAAAAAATCCGGCAATGGCGCAGGCGCTCTGCTCTGGAACGAACATTTATCAAGCGTCCGGACCTCTTTGAAACCCGGGTGCCGGATAATGAAGAAAAAGAAATTTTACGGCAGTGGTGCCGGGAGCTTGAGGCACTGATTGATAAATGAGTACAACAGATGAACCAATAGATCAAGGCCCCACACGCCAGGGGTCGGAAACTGAACATAACACGCCGAATCTTTACCTGGCATTGATCCACTACCCTGTGGTCAATAAAAGAGGAGAAATAACGGGTTCAGCCCTGACCAACATGGATCTGCATGACATTGCCAGGGCAGGCCGGACATTCGGTGTAAAGGCATATTACGTCTTCACCCCCTATGAAGACCAGAGAACCCTGGCCTTCCAGATCATGGAACACTGGACAAACGGCCATGGCGGAAGGGTTAATCCGGCACGAAAATCCGCCCTTGAACGGATCAGGGTGGCGGATACATTTGAAGCAGTCTGCAATGATATAGAAAATGAACAGGGGCAGGTCGTGGTTAAAGTAGCCACCAGCGCCAACACCCGGCACCCCACACACAGTTGCAGAAAACTTGGACAGGAATTGAAGGGTAATGCCCCCCATGTGATCGTGTTTGGTACGGCATGGGGGCTGGCACCGGAAGTAATCAATCAGTGTGACCATATCCTTGAGCCCATACAGGGGGCAGGATCATATAATCACTTAAGCGTCCGGTCCGCGGCATCCATATATTTAGACAGATTAATAAACGGCTGAAAAAATAGAAGGAAGAAAACATGACAGCAAACCTAATGCAAAAAATTGAAAGAGAACAGATGCGCCTTGACATCCCGGATTTCGACTCCGGGGATACCGTAAAGGTCCATGTAAAAATCAGGGAAGGTGAAAAAGAACGCGTTCAGATTTTCGAGGGCGTTGTTATCAAAAAAACCGGAGGCCTTTCAAGCGCCCGGTTCACCGTTAGAAAGATTTCCGGCGGCGTAGGTGTTGAAAGAATTTTCCCCCTTCATTCCCCTGGCCTTGACAAAGTTGAACTGGTCACCCGGGGACGTGTAAGAAGATCAAAACTTTACTATTTGAGAAATCTGCGCGGCAAAGCGGCAAGAATCAAAGAAAAACGCTTTGCCTGATACCCGTGCCAATTTTCCAGCCGATATGCTGGTCTTTGAAAAGCAGGCTATGTTGGATGGATATAAAATAATTGCGGGTGTTGACGAGGCCGGCAGGGGACCCCTTGCCGGCCCTGTCGTGTCTGCGGCGGTGATCCTGCCTGAAAATTTTGATATTCGCGGCATCAATGATTCTAAAAAACTTTCCGAAAAAAAAAGAACGGCGCTTTTTCCAGTGATCCAAAGCCAGGCCATAGCATTTGGCATCGGCATAGCCGACCACGGAGAAATTGACCGGATTAATATTTTGCAGGCATCCCTGCTCTCCATGAAACGGGCGGTTGACGATTTAGGACTTATCCCGGATTATCTGCTCATAGACGGCAAGTTTACCATAGACAGTAACATAGACCAGCGTCCTGTCATTAAAGGGGACACCTTGAGCCTGTCCATTGCAGCAGCCTCTATTCTGGCCAAGGTCACCCGGGACCGGATCATGACGGACCTTGACTTACAATATCCTGAATATGAATTTAAGCGCCATAAAGGATACCCAACCAAAGCCCACAAGCAGGCGATCCTGGCCCATGGCCCCTGCCCCATTCATCGCAAAAGTTTCAAGGGTGTAAAGGATATATGAGCCTTGGGGGAATAGCGCTTGGAAAAAAGGGAGAACGGGCGGCCCGGAAGCTTCTTTTATCCCGGGGCTATAAAATATTGGAATCCAATTATTCAACCCCGCAGTTTGAAATCGATATCATCGCAAGAGACGTTGACACCTTATGCTTTATTGAAGTGAAAACCCGGACAGGCGTAAAAAAAGGCTTACCCCGGGAAGGTGTAACAACAGCCAAGCAAAAAAAAATTATCATGGGCGCCCAGTACTATCTAAGCCTAAATAAAATCACCAATACCCGGCTGCGGTTTGATGTGGTGGAAGTGTTATACAAGGACGCTTCACACACCGCCTGCGACATCACTGTGATCCCCAATGCCTTTCAAGGATCTTAAGATGTCCGGCACTCTTTATATCGTGGCAACGCCTATAGGCAATCTTGAAGATATGACATTCCGGGCGGTACGCATTCTAAAAGAGGTTGACCTGATTGCGGCCGAAGACACCCGTCACTCAAAAAAACTGCTGGGTCATTACGGCATCACAACCCCCGCGATTGCCTGTCATGAGTACAATGAAACCGAAAAAGCCCATGACCTGATCCAACGCCTTGAAACCGGGACCACCATCGCCTTGATCAGCGATGCAGGTACGCCTTTAATTTCAGATCCCGGTTACCGTCTGGTTTCCCAAGCCCAAGAAAAAGGCATACCCATAGTGCCGGTTCCCGGATGCAACGCGGCGCTTACCGGATTGAGCGCATCCGGCCTGCCCACGGACACCTTTATCTTCCTGGGCTTTCCGCCTAAAAAACAGGGCCGCCTGGACAGCTTTCTCAATGATGCCGCCCGTCACAAGGCCACACTGATATTTTATGAATCCCCCAGGCGCGTTATCCGGCTGATATCTTCAGCCATAACGGCGTTTGGCGACCGTCAGGCCTGTCTTGCCAGGGAATTGACAAAACAGTATGAGGAGTTTATTCCTGGGCCCTTATCTCTTATTTTATCCACCCTTGAGGTAAGGGAGAGCGTCAAAGGCGAATGTGTCCTGTTTATTAAAGGCGCGGATGAACAGCCCGCCGATTTATCTTCAGACCAGATAGAGATCATGATCATGGATGGCCTGAATCAGAATATGCGGACCGGTGAGCTTGCAAAAAAAATAGCTGAACTTGCCAACTGCCCAAAACCCAAGGTTTACGACATGATTTTAGCCCTCAAAAAACGTTCTTAAACATTTAGGTACATCCCCCCCACCTTAATCCGGGATTCAACTACTACCGATGACGCACAAAACAGTGACTATACGCTACAGGTTGATAAACCCCTTGCCAAATCAGGGTCAAAAGCCTTATAAGGGGTAAAATATTTGCAAAGTGTGAGAATATTGTTAGGATTGCAATTCTAATAAAACGGACAGACGTATTTCGTCCCGAATAGATATCCAACCTTCACAAAGGAAATAAAAACACCATGAGCATTGAAATATGCTATGTCATCGTAGGGATGCTGATCCTGTTTGCAATTTTTGATCTGATTGTTGGAGTCACCAATGATGCAGTGAATTTTTTAAACTCCTCAATCGGATCCAAGGCTGCACCGTTTAAAGTGATCATGATTATTGCCAGTGCCGGTATTCTGGCCGGCGTTACTTTTTCTGCAGGCATGATGGAGGTTGCCCGGAAGGGTATTTTTCATCCCGAACTTTTTACCATGCCCGAACTTCTGATCATCTTTCTGGCTGTCATGATCACGGACATCCTGCTTTTAGATCTTTTCAACACATATGGTCTGCCCACCTCCACGACCGTATCCATTGTATTTGAGTTGCTCGGGGCTGCCGTTGCCCTGTCCATGATAAAACTTGCAGCCCATGCTGATTCGGGTCTTGGACTTTTGGATTATATCAACTCGACCAAAGCCATCACAATAATCTTTGGGATATTATTATCCATTATTGTGGCATTTGCATCAGGTGCAACTATTCAGTTTATAGCCAGACTTATCTTTACCTTTAATTATGAAAAACGGCTGAAATATTATGGAGCGTTATGGGGCGGTCTGGCCCTTACCGTCATCACCTTTTTCATCCTTTTAAAAGGCGCTAAAGGCGCTACGTTCATGGATCCACAAATGGTGGCATGGATAAATAGCCACTCGTTAATTATCATGGGCAGTATCTTCGCAACCTCAACTATCATCCTTCAAATTCTTATCAGCGCATTCAAAATAAATATCCTTAAACCCATTGTTCTTTCCGGCACCTTTGCTCTGGCCATGGCATTTGCGGCCAACGATCTTGTTAATTTTATCGGTGTGCCCTTAGCAGGGCTGAATGCCTTCAGAACTGCTCTGGCCTCATCGGATCCCATGAATATCACCATGGGGGCACTGGGGGGAAAAGTACACACCCAGACCTTTATCATGCTCATTGCAGGCGCCATAATGGTGGTCACTCTCTGGGTATCACGCAAGGCAAGGACAGTGACCGAAACCGAAATCAGCCTGGGCCAGCAGGATGAATGCATGGAGCGGTTCGAATCCGTCTGGCTCTCCAGGCGCATCGTCAACCTGTTCCACAGCCTGTTTGCCTCTGTCAAAGCCCTGTCCCCTAACGTCATTGGTGAAATTGTGGCCAAAAGAATCAGCCCGATCCCCGAAGATACGCATGTCGGGGGAAAGGAGAAACCATCATTTGATCTGCTGCGTGCGTCCGTAAACCTGATGGTGGCATCTGCCGTGGTCTCCCTGGCCACGTCTCTAAAACTGCCATTATCCACCACCTATGTGACGTTTATGGTGGCCATGGGGTCTTCCTTTTCCGACCAGGCCTGGGGCAGGGAAACCGCCGTATACCGTATCACCGGCGTTTTGACAGTGATAGGTGGCTGGTTTATGACCGCCTTTATTGCCTTTGCGGCGTCTTTTATCTGCGCCTATATCATCTACTATTTCAAAATGCCCGGTGTCGCCGGCCTGATAATCTTTGTCTTTTTTATGATCCACAGGAACAAAAAGCATCACGAAGGCACTGAAAAGACCAAAGAGGAGATCACCATTTACCACCTCGAAGAGGTGGTAAATTTCCCGTCTTCTGTTTCAGCCACATTTGACCATCTTGCCCTTCATCTTCGGAGTATACGGATCTCTTTGAAAACCACGTTTAATGCACTGTTTGAAGAGGATTTGGATACCTTAAGGGAGCAGCGCAGGAAGGTCAAGCAGTTCCAGATGAGCAGCAATATAATCATTGCAAATATTTTTAAAGTGTTACGGCTCCTGCAGCGCACGGATCACAAGGGGTCTTACAACTATTACCAGATTATCCGGCGCCTTCAAAAACTGAACGATGGACACAGAGATACGGTGATCAGATCCACCATGCATGTGGCCAACCGCCATAAAGGGCTTTTACCGGCCCAGATTGAGGAACTCAAAGAGGTCAAAACAGAAATGCTTTACATTTTTGAGCAGGTTGAAATCGCATTTAATAAAAAGGATATTGTGGACTGCAACCACATCGGAGCAAGGTTCCACTATCTCAGAGATCTTGTGGATGAATACAATGCCAATCAGATTGCCAGAATCAGGGAAGAGACCTCAAAGACACGCCTGAGCATCATGTACTACGCCATTTCAGGCAATTGCGTCATGATGGCCAAACAAACCGTTAAGCTGTTGGAAATATTCAATGAGGCACTGCCCTCGGAAGACGGCGCTAACGCATGCAGAGGACTGCATCTGGATTGATCTTTTTTTTGGAAACCTGGAAGAAAAATCAATAATATTTAGCCGGGAATTAAATTCAAGCACAAGCACCGGATCAAGTTCGCCATTTTCCGTTTAAAGTAAAAATTCAAAACGTTGGCAAGTTGCCAAATAAAAAAGCGGCCCTTTCCAGTCAAGGAAAGGGCCGCCTTAATTTAGATCATCACCAAACAGATGTCAGTGAAGGAAAATCCTTTAATTACATCTTGGTGCCTTGTGCATGGCTCTGCAGTTTTACTTCAACCTTTTCGGTCAGGCTGGCATAGTATTCTCTAAGGATAACCAAAACTTCTTCACGGCCAAAGTGATCAACAACAGGTTGGTTGTTGGACAAGGCGTGACGCAGTTTGGTACCGGAGAGGATAACACGGTCGTCTTTGCCATGGGGGCAGGTTCTCATGGAAGCCATACCGTCGCATTTGTGGCAGTAGAAGGTCCAGTCGATTTTCAAAGGTGCGCACAGCAGGCGTTTGCCTGGGTCTTCCGGAGTGGGGATGGTATCAAAAATTTCCTGGGCTTCGAACAGGGTGTAGAAGTCACCAACGCCGGCATGGTCACGACCGATGATCATCTTGTTAACGCCGTAGTTCTGGCGGAAGGTGGCATGAAGCAGGGCTTCACGGGGACCGGCATATCTCATGTCAAGGGGGTAACCGGCATTAATAACGTGTTCCGGTACAAAGTAACCCTTGATCAGGGTGTCGATACATTTGATACGTACTTCTGCGGGGATGTCGCCAGGTTTCAGGTTACCGATCAGGGAGTGGATCAGAACGCCGTCACATACATCAAGGGCGATCTTGCACAGATGTTCGTGGGATCTGTGCATGGGGTTTCTCAGCTGCATGGAAGCAACGTTTGCCCAGCCTTTTTCATCCATGATAGCGCGGGTTTCTGCCGGGCTCAGATAAACGCCTTTGAATTTTTCGGGGAACTCGCCTTCGGAGAGTACTTTTACAGGACCAGCCAGGCAGAATTCTTTTCTGGCCATAACCATTTGAACGCCGGGATGATCTTTCAGTGCGATTTCCCAGAATACTTTGTCAGCGGACTCTTCGCCATGACCTTTGTAAACTTTTTCACATTCCCATTTTTTCTCGGCTTCGGTCATTTCGAATTTTTCTTCGATCTTCATGGTGGCATAGATCTCACCATTTCTTTCCAGGGTGATCTCATCGCCAACTTTGATTGCTGCGGCATCAGCAGCAGAAGCGTCGAGCATAACAGGAACTGGCCAGAAAGTACCATTAGCCAGCAGGAAGTCTTCGCAAACGCCTTTCCAGTCAGCTTTGGTCATAAAGCCGTTCAGCGGAGAGAAACCGCCGATACCGAGCATGATCAAGTCGCCTTTAACCTGGGAAGAGATTTCGATTTTTTTCAGACCTGCGGCTTTTTTCAATTCAGCTTTCAAAGCAGCGCCTTCAAGCTTACAACATACAAGACCTTTCCCGCCATGGGGTGCAACTAATTTAGACATATTACGTCATTCTCCTTATCTATGGTTAACTGCCATTATATGTGTCAAATACCTTGACCCGGCACCTGACTTCAATTTTATTTAAAAATCTTGTAAGATTTAATGATGATTGGCTGATTTGTCAAGAATTATATTTGCTTAACTTTAGCAGTTCTCCCACCTCATCCATGGATACTGCATGGGCGTGGGCTTCAAGCGCGGGCTGCTTAAATGATATGAACCAGGTACCAGCCGATTCAGCCGCCTTTTTATCGTATATGGAATCCCCGATAAACACAAGCTGTTTAGGCACCAGCGCATACGCCCCCATAATTTTTTCTAGCTGGTCAGGAAAGGGTTTGGGATTTGCCACATCCGATGCCGTGACAACAATATCAAATGACTTTTTCAGCTTATGTTCAATCAGTACACGTCCCATGGTATTTGTCCGGTTCGTGGCCACACCGCGCACCAGGCCTGCCTGCTTTATTGCATCAAGCAACTCAATAAGGCCCGGTTCCATCAGCATCAAAGGCACCACACTTTCATAACCGATGCTTTTAATCATTTTGTATACAGGCTGGTGGTCATCCATTTC
>NZ_DDYV01000046.1:0-17178 GCF_002348205.1 Desulfobacter sp. UBA2225
AGGGACACTGCTGGTCTGTATCATCCGCCAGGATGAAATCATTATCCCCACAGGAGAGAGCCGGGTAGAGGCAGGAGACCGCATTATTTTATTTGCGATCCTGGCAGCAGTGAAAAAACTTGAAAAAATGCTCACTGTAAAGCTTGGTTTTTTCTGATGCGCTGGCCTTTTATCATACGGATCATCGGCGTCCTTCTTTTTGTACTGGGACTTTGCATGACCCTGCCTTTGGGCTGCAGCCTGTTTTTCAAAGACGGGGCTCATCAAGGACACCTAACGGCCATGGCCGTAACCACAATTATGGGCGCGATTATGGTCGTTATTTCCAAAAAAGCCGGGAATCATGATTATATCAACCAGAGGGAAGGCATCGCCGTTGTGGCATTAGGATGGATAGGCATTGGTCTTTTCGGTGCCCTGCCCTTTTTTCTGGCCCCGGATTTTTCTACGTATACGGATGCCTTTTTTGAATCCGTCTCCGGATTCACCACCACGGGCTCATCGGTGATGACCAACATTGAAGGGGCAGCCCCCAGTCTTTTGCTTTGGCGGAGCCTGATTCAATGGCTCGGCGGCATGGGCATTATTGTCCTCTCCCTGGCCATTCTGCCGTTTCTCGGGGTAGGCGGCATCCAGCTGTATAAAGCTGAGGTGCCAAGTCCGGTACCTGACAAACTTACCCCCCGCTTGTCTGATTCCGCCAAAATTCTCTGGATTGTCTATGCAGGCATGACGCTGTTGCTCATCCTTTTCCTTTATTTCGGAGGAATGAATCTGTTCGAATCGGTATGCCACGCACTGACCACGCTGCCCACCGGCGGATTTTCACCTAAAAATCTCTCCATTGCCCACTATGATTCCGCCTATTTTGACTATACAATTACCATATTTATGTTGCTTGCAGGGATCAACTTTTCTCTGCATTACCAGATTTTGCGCGGCAATAGGCTTGCGTTCTGGAAAGATGCTGAATGCCGTTTTTTTTTGTGCGCAGTACTTGTGGGCACCCTGATAATTACACTGAACACCTGGGGGCCAGTGTATGACAACTTTTCCAAAGCCTTCAGGTTTGCCATATTCCAGGTCGTTTCCATTGTAACCACCACAGGCTATGCCACGGCTGATTATGAATTATTCCCGGGGTTGTCCCAAGTTCTTTTATTCTTTGGTATGTTCATCGGTGCCAGTGCCGGCTCCACGGGCGGCGGCATGAAGTGCGCCAGGATTATGGTCTGCATTAAATACTGCTACCGGGAACTGTTCAAGCTGATCCATCCCCGAAGTGTCAGCCATATCAAACTGAACAATGCCCTGATTCCCGAAGAGCTGCTGCGCTCCATCCTGGGATTCATCGCTTTATACATTCTGATTTTTGTCATGGCCACAACGCTTCTATCCGCACTGGGTGTTGATCTATTGACCTCTTTAGGCGCCGTGGCCTCGTGCATCGGCAACATCGGTCCGGGTTTCGGCACCGTGGGACCGGCGGAGAACTTTGCACACCTGCCCCAGGCCGGCAAATGGCTTCTCTCCTGGTGTATGCTGGCAGGACGACTCGAAATTTATACCGTAATCATACTTCTGGTCCCTGAATTCTGGAAACAATAGTTGCAAACACGACTTAGCGGGAACCCGTGGTTGGACGAAAAGTTGCCCAGATGCAAGGCGCAGATGGGTGACTTTTCGTTCAAACACGACAGAGCGTGACCCGGGTATCGTAATAGGGCGTCCCATTACCCACCGTGCTGACCATTTCAGCTGTAAGCCTGTTCAAGCCATGGCCGGCTTTGATCCACCCGCCGCGTTCGGTGACCAGACAGTCCCGTCTTGTGGATGCATCGGTGCGAAGCAGGGCCTTCACACGCCCTATGGGGCTTTTAACTATTACGGGCCGGCCGTCTGCAAGGCCTAATTTTTCAGCTTCAGCGGGGTGCAGGCGTACCTCCGGCAATGGCGCATGGTCTGCAAGGGTTCGCTCGGAGCAGATGTAATCGAAGGGTGCGACACTCAACAGGGTGTATGGATACGTTTCATCATCCTTTTTGAGGAGATCCCCATCGAACTTGGTCATGAATTCGAATTTCCCCGAAGGGGTGGGAAAGACTTTGTCAAGGTAAGGCGCCATGGGTTCCGGGACTCGAAATGGGGTGTGCCTGAGTTCGTCCAGATCGCCTCCCCAGCCTTTAATCGGCGCGCATATCTCGGCGAGCCAGGCATCGGCGCTTTTGCAGTACTGATCTTTAAAAGAAAACCGTTTGGCAAGTTCCGTGAACATCTGAAATTCGCTTCTGCATTCGCCCACGGGCTCAATGGCCGGGTTGACCGGACCCACATAGTTATGGCCATAACTTGCCATCACATCGTATTCTTCAAGAAAGGTGGTGGCCGGCAGGAACACATCGGCCAGTTCTGCGGTATCATCCAAAAAGTGACCGCTGTAGACCACGAACTCCATGCGCCTCAATGCTTCTGCCACAAGCACGGAATTAGGGGCCATGCAGACCGGGTTGGCCGCGGTTACGTAAACCATTCGAATCCGAGGGTTTTGGGCGTTTAAAAGTTCTTCCCCCACATAGGGCATCAAAATCGTTCGACGTCCGGGATTGAGCTGGTCTCCCCAGCACTTCGGATCATAGGGACCGTATTCTTCGAACCCCTGGCTGACCCCTCCGCCTTCCACACCGATATTGCCTGAAACAGCCCCTAACGCATCAATGGCGCGGATGGTGAAATGGGCCTCTTTGTGACGGTGAAGCCCCCAGCCTATAAGGATCGACGTGGGTTTGAAGTTGATCAGCGTGTCTGCAATGTACTGGGCATCTTCTCCGGAAACACCGGCAAGGTAACATAATTTATCTACCCTGTAGCGATCAAGAATGGCTTTGTATGCAGTGTAACCTGCACTGTGATGGGAAAGAAAATCAATATCATGAGCACCCCGGTCGATCAAAATCTTTGCGGCAGCCATGGCCAGATATGCATCCATATTCGGAGCTGGCGCGATATGGCGGTCGGAAAGGGCGGCGCTCCGGTTACGGAAGGGATCAATGGTGATGATCCGGCCGCCTTTTTTCTTTATCTCTTTGATAATGGGAACCAGTCCGATCTGTGTGGTTGCAGGGTTCCTGCCCCAGAGGATCATGGCCCTGGAGTTGTAATGGTCCAAAGGGTCATGGGAGATGCGGGTTCCCAAGTCCAGATTCTGGGATGCCTGGCCGGTGCCTCCGCACAGTGACCCGTGCAGGGTAGTAACCCCCCCGAACATGTTAAAAAAACACTTGTTGAGCAGTTTGAGGGCGGTTCTTTCCCCATAGCCCTGATAGTAGAGAATGGCTTCCGGTCCATCCTCATCACGGATCGTTTTCATTTTTTCGGCAATGACATCCAGGGCCTCATCCCATAAGACCTCCCGCCGGCCTGATGCGCCACGCATCATGGGTTTTGTGATGCGCTCCTTGCTGTAAACCCGGTCAATGTATTTTGACGCCTTGTGACAGGCCATCCCCCGGGTCAGCGGATGATTTTTCGATCCGGTCAGACGCACCAGACGGCCGTTTTCAACCGTGGCTTCAAGTCCGCAGGTGTTAGGGCAGTCCCTGGTGCAGGTGGTAATGATTTTTTTGATATCGCTCATATCCGTGCCTTTGCTCTCATGTTTTTCTTCTCTTGAGATGGGTTGTAAAACAATATTTAATGCAGGGCAAGTTGTTAATAGCCGTCTAAAATATTGTCACTTGATGGTTTCTGTGATATGGATTTTTGAGTTTTAAACCGTTTTAACAGCAAGGATTGTAAATTGAATTACAGACATGCCCCTTAACACCGAAGCCCCGGATTTTCTCTAATGATTAGGAAAATCCTAAATTAACACTTTAAAAGACAGGATACAATATGAACCAGTTACAGCAACTCAGCGACCGAATTATCAGCCGTGTAAATGCTAATTTAATGGAGCTTGAGTTTGACACGTCAACTTTTGTCAACCATGCGCTTGATCATGACAAAATGCTCGAATTCTATGCATTTTACGGCATTACCTCCCGCCATCCCCTTTATTTTAATTTTAAAAATTCCAATATCGCAGGCAGTTATTTTTTAGGAAAATGTTATGTGGGACGGTCCGCTATTTATAAAAGCGACGTCCGGGGAGATGAACTCAAAAGAGAAGGCGATTGCATAAAATCGGCCAAGGACATCCCCCTGGTTGAGGATGAAATGATCTCTATTCTGGACAGCCTGCTTTATAAAACCCTGGTCCACAGCAATTCTCACAACCCTGAAAGTCCCGAATTGTTTAGTATCCGGAACACCATTTCCGCCCACTACGCAAACATCCACGGATCCACCCTGGAAGGCTGTTTTCTAGGGCCCTTTGCCACCGTGGATTTAATGAATCTGCATTCGTGTGTCGTGGGAGAGTTTTCCTATGTTCAGGTTGGAGAACTTTTTCACCGCAAAATTGATCCCGGCACCGTCTGGATCAAAAATCCCCATTTTGAGTTTAAATACAAGTTTAAGAACAGCATCCTTGATAATTTTGTAGGGGTGAATGATACCCACCAGCCCCGGGGAGTGATTTACGACTTTGTCAGGGCCCGGGATCAGGAATTTGAACGGTTATTCGAGGTCATGCACTTAGAGCCGTTTGAAGTTCCGGGTAGTTCTGCAATCAACCGGTATGCCGTGATTAAGGGAAAAACCCGGATTGGCGAAAACGTCCTGGTGGCCCAAAGAGCCTTACTCCAGAATGCAACCATGGGGGACGGGTCAAATGCCCAGGAAAATTCCTACATTATTGATTCCGTTCTGGAAGGCAATTGCATTACAGCCCATGGCGGCAAAATTATCAATGCCGATGTCGGCCAGGAATGTTTTGTGGGCTTCAACTCCTTTTTAAACGGTGGGCCCGACGCACGGATTCAAATCGGTGAAGGCTGTATTATTATGCCCCACACCATCATCAACCCAAGTATGCCGATACAGATTCCCAGTGAGCATCTGGTATGGGGATACATTCAATCCCCGGAGGACCTTGCCACCCATACCATTTCGCTGGATGCGTTGGCCGAAGTCAGGGAGAGTTTGACTGTAGGGCAAATGACCTTTTCAGGAAAAGGCTCCGTGTTTATCGGATCTTTCAAGGATCGCTTAAAGAAGATCCTTAAGGATAATGGGGCACTATTTAAGGACGGAGAAAACAGAGGGCACGCCCAGGATGACCAGAACATCTCCTATAATATTATCCAGCCTTACCGGACAGGGGAACGAAAGGGATTGTATCCATCCATAAGAATCAAGCCTTAGGTATCGAGTCGAAACAACCTGTACACATTGCGCCGAATTTTCAATTGTATTCAAGACGAGGCAAAGCGTGCATAATGAGATATGCACGCTTTGCCCCAAATAGATACCGGAATAACGGTCTTTACAAATATGCTATTGAATTTTCAGCATGATCTATTTAAAAAGTGGAAATAATTACATTTCAGGCTGTGAAATTGTTACATTCCGTTACAATTTCCTTGACAAGTCGTAAAAACAGCATGTACATACCAATGAATTTTTTCCAGCAGGGGGCTTGACGATAGAAAAATACAAATAGAAAAAAAATAAATTGGGGAAGGTATGTGTCAATTTTTTAGTTCCACACTCATGATTCTGCTCGGAGGTTTTTTAGCGCTTGTTTTTGCCCGGCAGAAGAAGTTTTCAAAAGGCATTGCCGTGTTGTTTCTCAGCGGGGGATCTCTCTTAGGGCTGATTGATGCCGCAGATAAACTTCTAAATACAACCGGGGCCTCGGCCTCTTTCAAGTATTTGGACCTCTTTTCACTTTCTTTTCATGTTGACGGCCTTTCCGCCTTTTTCCTGACTGCCATATTCGCCGTTTCTATGATGGCCGCCATTTACAGTTTCCACTACATGGAAAATGAAGCAGGCGGCATTAAAACCGGGGTCAATTACTTTTTCTTCAGTATCCTGATCTCGTCCATGGCTCTAGTGGTGACCGCCGCCAATATCATTACGTTCATGATTTCATGGGAAATCATGTCCCTGTCCTCCTTTTTTCTGGTGATTTACGGCCATGAATCAGCCGAAAACAGAAAAGCCGGCTACCTTTACTTTGTCTTTTCCCATGTAGGCGCCATGTTCATCCTTGCCTCATTTGGGCTGATTTACGGCCATACCGGCAGCTTTGACTTCGCTTCCATGGCCGATGTGCCTGAAACAATAAAAATAGTAATTTTTGTACTCTCCTTTATCGGATTCGGCTCCAAAGCCGGTGTGTTTCCCTTTCATATCTGGCTGCCCCATGCCCATCCTGCGGCCCCCAGCCATATATCAGCGGTGATGTCCGGGGTGATGATCAAGACCGGCATTTACGGGATACTACGGGTTTACGCGATCCTGGATTTTCATACCCCTGTTTTCGGCTATATTACCCTGATTGCCGGCGTGGTTTCCGGGATTCTGGGGGTGGTTTATGCCCTGGGCCAGCACGATATCAAACGGCTTTTAGCCTATAGCAGTATGGAGAATATCGGAATCATCCTCATCGGCTTGGGAATGGGGATGATCGGTGCGGCAACGGGTAATCCCCTGGTTGCTGTTCTTGGCTTTGCCGGTGGCATTCTTCATGTTCTCAACCACTCAGTGTTTAAATCCCTGCTGTTCATGGGGGCGGGCATGGTGCTGCACCAGACCGGCACCCGGTCCATTGACGCCCTGGGCGGACTTCTCAAGGGCATGAAAATTACCGGAAGCACATTCATCATCGCCTCTTTGGCCATTTGCGGCCTGCCGCCCTTTAATGGATTTGTCAGTGAATTTCTCATCTATATGGGCAGTTTCAAGGCCATCCCCCTAGGGTCCATAAGCTTTGCCATGAGCGTATTTGCAATCATCAGCCTGGCCGTTATCGGCGGACTGGCCCTGGCCTGTTTTACCAAGGTCGTCGGAGTGGTCTTCCAGGGAGAACCCCGGACCAAAGCCGCCGAAAATGCCAAAGAAAACGGCTTGGCCATGATGATTCCCATGGGCGTCCTTGCGGCAGCCTGCGTCATCATCGGTGTGTTTCCAAGGGTGTTCATCCAAATGGCCTTAACGGCAGTTCAGGCGTTAGGCCTTGACTACGCCCGGGTACCTGTAGAGCCCTTTGGTCAGATAACCGGGAACATCACCTTTGCGGCCCTGCTGTTCTTTGTGATTGTCCTGATTGTCATGGGCATCCGGTCAATCTACTACAAAAATAAAACGACCCCGACATCCGGAACATGGGGTTGCGGCTTTACCCAGCCAACGGTTAAAATGCAGTATACGGGATCTTCCTATGCCAGGTCCATTTTAGAATTTTTCAGTGCCGCTGCACCGCTTTCCGAGGACCATCCGCGCATCAAGGGACGGTTTCCGTTAAAAACCCATTACCACAGCCATGTCAACGACATTGCAGAACTTCACATGAAAAATGCGGTTGTCCGTCCTGTTTTTTACCTGTTTGACAAGCTTCGGTGGATGCAGCACGGGGATATTCATCTTTATATCGGATATATTTTGCTGGCAATTGTATTGCTGCTCTTTTTTATATGACAACAGCAGCAGCTAAAGGCTAATAGCGTTAAGGAGTATTCCATGATTCAATCCATTTCACTCTGGCTTGCAGCCATTCTGGCGGCGCCGTTTTTTTCAGGCCTGATTCTCAAGATCAAGGCGTTTTTTGGGGGAAAAAAAGGACCGCCCATTTTGATCAATTACTACACCCTGATCAAACTGTTTAAAAAGGGATCGGTTTACAGCAGCAGCACCACTTTCGTGTTTAAGCTGGGTCCGGTGATCTCTCTTGCCGCCTCAATCACGGTTCTCATGTTTCTGCCCATTGCAGGGTATGATCCCGTGTTCTCCTTTAACGGGGATGTAATTTTCGTCCTGTATGTTCTCGGGGTTGGCCGGTTTTTCACCATTGCCGCGGCCATGGATACCGCATCTCCCTTTGAAGGTATGGGCGCGGCCAGAGAAGCGTATTTTCCCATTATCTGTGAGGCTGCCATGTTCATGATCCTGATCTTTTTTTACCGGATCACCGGGGAGCTGCAATTGTCCGCCTACTTTGCAGGCAGCAGCACCCAAACCCTGTGGAGTTTGGCAGGCGCACCGTTAGTGTTCATTGTGCTCTCGTTTTTTATCATTCTGCTGACTGAAAATTCCAGAGTTCCGGTGGATGACCCGGCCACTCACCTGGAACTGACCATGATCCATGAAGTCATGGTTCTGGATCACAGCGGCCCGGATTTCGGACTTATTGAACTCGGCTCTTTCTGCAAGCTCATGTTCTATTCCACCATTATTTCAAGGATGATTGTTCCCTTTGAATCCGCGATATTCGGATTCCCTGTAGTAATGTATATAGCAGGCCTTCTGATTGTCTACATAGCCGTGGGTGTAACAGAGTCGATAACTGCCAGGTACAGGATGGACAAGGTGCCCAAATTTGTGCTGACCTCCTTTGCCCTAGCCTTTTTTGCAACCATCATCACCTTGGAGTTTGTAAAATGACGTACAATCCAGTGGACATAATTCTGTCCTTTGTGCTGTTGTCTGTTTTATTTTCATTCGCCACCGACCGGGTCCTGATACTGATCAAACTGCTGGGATTCCAGGGCGTCGTGATTTCAATTATTCCCTTTTTCATTGGTGATCATATGAGTGGCGGCAGTACGGTGTTTACCCTGGCCACCCTGGTTATCCGGGGGATCATTATCCCTTTGAGTATTTTTGTGGCCATCAGGAAGGGAACCATCCGAAGAGTCGTTGAGCCCATTGTGGGATATCATGCCTCCATCTTGTGCGGTCTGGCGGTGATTATCGGCGCGACCTATATTTCCGGACGCCTGGATATCGGTTCCGTGAACGGGTTTAAACTTTTGGAGCCTGCAGGCATTGCCCTTTTGGCAACGGGAATGTTTCTGCTCATGGCCCGGAGAAACGCCATTGCCATGGTCATCGGATATCTCATGATGGAAAACGGGATTCACCTGCTTGGGTCGGGTTTGTTAGGCAGTACCCGCCATATTGTTGAATTCGGTATTTTGCTGGACGTTCTGGCCGGAGTTATGATCATGGCCGTGATCCTCCGTAATATTAAACAGACCTTTGACGACGTGGATACGGCGTTGCTCAGAACGTTAAAGGATTAGAGTATGGTTGAAATAGTATTTCTGACCCCTTTTATTACCGGTCTTGGCACATTTTTTCTACCCAAAATTATTGGCCGGTGCCTGCTGGTACTGACCGGAGCGGCTCATTTAACGCTTTCGTTGATGCTGTGGAGAGATCAACCCCGCGCGATTTTCGATCAATATTTTGCAGTGACGCCCGAAGGTATGCTCTCCCTGCTGGTAATCTCCCTGCTGTTCTTTTTAATCTCCATTTACACCGTGGGCTTTCTCAAAGAAAGCAAGATCCAGTCCGAGAGGCTTTTTACCGGCGGCATGCTGGTATTTTTATCCACCATGACCATGGTCACTCTGTCCGACCATATCATGGTTATGTGGATCGCCATTGAGGCGACCACCCTGGCAAGTGCCCCTTTGATTAACACCCATCGCTCGGCAGCCTCCCTTGAGGCAACCTGGAAGTATGTTCTCATCTGTTCTGTGGGTATTGCCATGGCCCTTTTGGGGTCTGTTCTGGTGGCTTTTTCCATGGGCCAGGGAAATGCCGACACGCCACTGTCTTTTTCCGCCCTGGCCGGGGTGGCCAAAACCCTGAATCCCCTGTGGCTCAAGGCCGGATTTGTCTTTATTCTGGTGGGATACGGCACCAAGATGGGACTTGCACCCATGCACACCTGGCTGCCCGATGCCCACAGTGAGGCCCCGAGTCCTGCATCGGCCCTCTTGTCAGGGGTGCTGCTCAACTGCGCTTATCTGGGGATTTTTAAAACCAATAAGATTATGGTGGCGGCAGGGCTTGAAGATTTTTCAGGCACGATTCTCATGGTGTTCGGCCTGTTATCCATTTTGGCCGCAGCCACCTTTATACTCAAACAGAACGAATACAAACGGATGCTGGCCTATTCCAGTATCGAGAATATGGGCATCATTGCATTCGGAACCGGTGTGGGTGGTTTGGGGATATACGGTGCAGTCCTCTGCATGCTCCACCACAGCCTGATCAAGTCCTCTTTGTTTCTCTCCTCGGGAAATATTCTTTTGGGATACGGAAACCGGCTGATCAAAAATACCGGAAACCTGGTCAAGGTTATGCCCCGAACCTTTGTGGCCTTTTTTGCAGGATTTGCCGGGATTTCCGGTTTACCGCCTTTCGGCATTTTTATCGGGGAACTTTGCATTATCATTGCCGCCTTCAGGGCCGGTTTCTATGTGGCCGTCACCGTTTTCATCCTTAGCCTGTGCGTTATTTTTGCAGGATTTGGCAACCAGGTTATGAAAATTTGTTTTGAAGAATCCAGCACGGAAATTAAAATTCAAGAAAAGGCCAGTATGGTCTTGCCCCAGTATTTATTACTCCTGACTTCACTGATCTTGTGTTTCTTTATACCGGATTCATTGAATCAAACCATATCCGATGCGATATCAGCCATTGGCGGAGGACTTAGATGAGCAACGCTTTTTTACAAATTTCAAACGCCCAAAAAGTCAGTCGCAAGGAGATTCCCCAGCTTGCATTCGATGAATTCCGTAGGCAGGTCTTTGATATGGTGATCGACGGGGCAAAAGTTGTCCAGTATTTTGTCTACCCGGACAAGAACCGTTTAAAACTTTTGGCGGTGTTGCGTACCGACAAGCTTTTTGTGGCCGGCTGTGATGTGCCGGAACCCTATCCTTCATTCTCCAGAATGTGTGAGCCCTTTCATCTGTTTGAACGGGAAATGGCAGAGCAGTATGGTATCCATCCCCAGGGGCATCCATGGCTGAAAATGGTCCGATACCATCCGAATTACACAGATGGGGCTGCCGATGTATTCGGCAATGACTACACCCAGGAGATCCCGGGAAATTATAAATATTACCAGGTGGAAGGTGATGAAATCCACGAGGTTGCTGTGGGCCCGGTCCATGCCGGGGTTATCGAACCGGGCCATTTCAGGTTCAACTGCATCGGTGAACGCGTCCTGCACCTGGAAATCCAACTGGGATATCAGCACCGGGGCATTGAAAAACAGCTTACGGAGGTCCCGGACAAGCGGCTTCCCATCCTTGGAGAAAACATTGCAGGCGATACGACCATCGGCCACAGCCTGTGCATGGCCCAAAACCTGGAGACACTGACTGCAGTTAAACCGGATCAGGGGGCGAGGGTCATCCGGACCATTGCCCTGGAACTGGAGCGCCTGGCAGACCACATCGGAGATCTCGGTGCGCTTAGCGGGGACGTTGCCTTTCTGCCGCCGGCCAACTATTTTGGCAGGATCAGGGGAGATTTTCTCAACTTATCCCTCTTGATTTGCGGGAACCGATTCGGTAAGGGGCTGGTTCGGCCGGGTGGGGTCCGGTTTTCCCTGTCCAATGAGATAAGAAGAGTGCTCAACGATCGCCTGGCAGAGCTTCGGCCCGAAGTGACACACGTATTGGAGCTTCTCTTCAACGCCGTCACCGTCCGGGCCCGGTTTGAGGGATGCGGGGCGGTCAGCCATGAAGATGCAGAGCATCTCGGGCTGGTGGGGCCTGCCGGCCGGGCCAGCGGCATGGCCTACGACGTGAGACGGTGTTTCCCCACGGAACACTACCCGCACATCGACATACCGA
Organism: Desulfobacter sp. UBA2225; assembly: GCF_002348205.1. Taxonomy (NCBI): domain Bacteria; kingdom Pseudomonadati; phylum Thermodesulfobacteriota; class Desulfobacteria; order Desulfobacterales; family Desulfobacteraceae; genus Desulfobacter; species Desulfobacter sp. UBA2225. Next base: position 11,763 of record NZ_DDYV01000046.1, read on the forward strand.
AAAATAAAAAAGCCACGGGTGACGTCTATGCCAGGGCCCGGGTCAGGTATGATGAAATCCACCAGTCTCTTCAAATAATTGAATCATTGGCCGCCATCCCCGTCGAAACGCGGTGTGTAAGCGATGGCATGGCCTACGACCTGCCGGCTTCAAGCTTTTCCGTGGCCCTGAATGAGGCCTGGCGGGGGGAAGTCTCCCATGCTGTCCTGACCGATGAGAATGGGAAAATCCTAAGGTACAAGATCAAGGATCCTTCCTTTCACAATTGGAACGGGCTGGCCATGGCCCTCAGAGATACCGGGATATCCGATTTTCCCTTAAACAACAAAAGCTTCAATCTATCCTATTGCGGATTTGATCTTTAAAAAAGCGGAGAACATTATATGCTCAGTGTACTGAAAAACAGATTTGAACAAGGCTGCCGGACCAACCGGTATCCCAAAGAAAAGGTCAAGGTATTTCCCCGCTACCGAGGCAGACCCGTTATCCAGGATAATATTTCTCAGGCAATCCTTAAAGCATGTGCCGCATCCTGCCCCCAGGACGCCATAGATGTGCAGAATAAAAAGATCGACATGGGCCGGTGCGTATTTTGCGGGACCTGCGAAAACGCCTCCAACGGACTGATCAAGTTTACCAATGACTATGAAATTTCCACGTCTGAACGGGCTGATCTGATAACATCAGGTGAGCTGCCTGCTTTGGCCGAACACGCCAAGCAGCATTTTAAAAAATTGTTTGGACGTTCCCTCCAACTGCGCCAGGTGTCAGCGGCCGGATGCAATGCCTGTGAGGCTGACCTCAACGTCCTGGCCACGCCGTTTTTCGATCTGGGCAGATTTGGCATAAACTTTGTCGCCTCTCCCCGTCATGCCGATGGAATTGTGGTCACGGGCCCAGTATCCAGAAACATGAAAACAGCCCTGCTCCAGACCTATGAGGCCACACCGGCTCCGAAGGTGGTCATTGCCGTAGGCTCATGCACCATCAGCGGCGGCCCGTTCACCGGAAGCCCGGAAATTACCGAGGGGCTGGATAAGATCCTGCCGGTGGATCTGTTTATCCCGGGATGCCCGCCCCATCCCATGACCAACCTTCACGCGCTGCTCTCCTTTTTTAAATAATTCTGTTTGACTTTTTTTTGGGGGGGGGAATCAACGCATGGCCCGGTAAGTACATAAGCACATGAGGATATTGTGATTACACCCCTGGACGCTTTTTTACAATGGTTTGACGACCTGCCGGTCCCCCTGCGCAGGCACCTTGCCCATATTTTCAGAATATGCACCACCGACGACACCTCCCAGATGGTTGCGTTGCCCCAGCAATCCCTTGAAAGGTTCAGGCACTGGGCCGTCAAATCAGACTTTCCCCTACGCACTGCAGCCCGCCTGTTCTATATCAGGTCCATTTTTGATATGGTAATTTTGCATCACAAGGAAATATGCCGCGACGATGATTTTTTCCCCATCTCCGATGAGACAAAAAATATTATACAGCTCTCTTCAAGACAATGGGAAGATATCCTTGAATCCTGGATAGACTTGCGGTCAAAGGAAATGTCTGATACTTATGTTCATTCTTGGACATCTTGGATGATTAAATTACAATCGGAGGCTAAGTAGCAACGTGAAACGGTTTGGTTATTATATTGGTTTTGGATTGATGTTGACGCTTTTTTTGGGGGCTGCGACGGGTCCGGCCTGGGCAGGAGAACAGAAAATGACCCTGGCGCAATGCTTGAAGACAGGGATGGAAAACAACCCCTCCCTCAAGGCTTCACGCTTTGACGTTGATATAAGCACCCACGGCATCAAGGAAGCCAGGGCCGATTTTTTGCCTTCCGTCTCCTCCTCGTACTCGATGACCCCCATCAGAAGTATCAGTGCTAAAGGGTATTCTACTGACACCGATTATGTCGACAAAGATGTCCGCTCTTTCAGTATTCGACTGACCCAGATTCTTTATGCAGGCTCACGCATTACAAACACCTACCAGCGTGCCCGTATTTCGGAAGCGCTGGCCAAAACCGAAATGGAGCTTGCCGGTATGGAGCTGGCTTACCGGATCGAAACCACTTTTTACAAACTGATGAAGGCCAAACAGGATGTGATCACAACCCAGGAATCCGTCAATCGCCTGACCGAGAGTGTTAAATCTGCTGAGGCCTTTTTAAAAAGAGAGCTGGTGCCCTGGGTGAATGTGCTTCAGGCCCGGGTGGATTTGGCCGATGCCCAGGACCTTTACAAAATAGCCAGAAATGATGTGAACAGGCAGCGGGTGGAATTATTCTCCTTGATGAATCAGACGATGGATCCGGCCATTGAGTTCTCCGGAGGGTTGAACCCGTTGCTGGCAACGGAGCCTGTCTTTGATGACAGTTTAAAATATGCCCTTGAAAATCGCCCGGATATAAAAAGCCTTGTTTATCAGCTTGAAATTGCAGACAAAAATGAAAAAATTGCCATAGGAAAATATTTACCCACGGTAAAATTCGATGTCGGGTATTACGACCGTGACGATGAATATGACCAGTTGGCAGAAAAACGCGATCAAAGAAACCGCTACTGGTCAGGGGGGGTGACGGCATCCTGGGACCTGTTTGACGGCGGAAGAGCCTGGTATGAAAAAGAAAAATACAATACGCAAGCCCAAAAAATAAGCGCCCTTATTGAAGATGCCAAAAACGCCATTGCAACGGGTATCTACAATGCCCTTTATTCAATGAACGAGGCCAAGCAGAGAATTAAAAGCTGTGCCGAAGGCCTGACCGCAGCCAATGAATATTATGATGTTGAAGAAAACCGGCTTAAAGCTGGATTGTCTACCATTCCTTCCCTTTTGGATGCCCAGGACCGGCTGCTGCGTGCCCAGGCCAACGAAACCCGTGCCACGCTGGATTACCAGCTGGCAGTCTCTGAGTTAAAATTTTACACCGGAAAAGAGGATATTGAATAATTTTTGAGCCAACCCTTAATTTCCCAAGGGGTTGGCTTTTATTTTTTTATAACAGCCATGGGCTGACCTGACATATCAACTGCCAGGCATAGCCCACAACAAAGCTTGAAAGATCTGAGTAACTTACCCAGACTTTCTTATAAATTTTAAGGAGATTTGGATGTACTTAGCCAGTGATTTGAAAAAAGGGCTTAAACTTGATATTGACGGAGATCCCCATGTAATTGTCGGTTTTGAGTTTAAAAAACCGGGCAAGGGGCAGTCCCTGTACAAATGCAAACTTAAAAATATGATCACAGGTTCCCAGTTTGAACGAACCTACCGTTCCGTTGATAAATTTGAAAAGGCTGACCTGGAAGAGACCGATATGGAATACCTGTATTCAGACCGGGATGGCTGGTGGTTTATGAATTCCAGCAATTACGAGCAGGTGATGCTGACTAAGGAACAGATCGGAGAGAACGTGGATCTGCTCAAAGAAAACACCGTGTGCACCGTGCTTCTGCATAACCAGAAACCCATTGGCGTTACACTTCCCAACTTTGTAATCCTGCGAGTCACCGCCACCGAACCCTGGGCCAAGGGAGATACGGCCACTGGCGACACCAAGCCTGCCACGGTTGAAACCGGGTTTGAAGTCCAGGTGCCTCCTTTTGTCAATGAAAATCAGTTGATTAAAATCGATACCCGGACCCGGGAATACGTTGAACGTGCGAGTGAATAATTTCCTTATTCATGATCGGTCCTATCAGTTCGATAATACGGGTTGTGTATATTTGCCTTGCTTCGGCAGTCAGGTGATAGGGGGTATCAAAATAGTAGTCGGGGGGAAACATATATTCCAGGGGACGGCCAAGGTATGTTAACCCCTTTTTCCGTGCAAGGGCGGGCAGCGTGGTATAAAAATGGTTTTCCACCGGATCTGTTATATAGGCTTGTTGAAATAGAAAACTTGCTGGGATGAATATCAGGCAAATGTTCCGGCTGTCAGCCCAGTGCTGGAAAGCGGTCAAAAGATTCCAGGCTTCATTTTTTTTTGAAAAATTCTTACCGTAGTACCGGGGAGTCAGTGAATTGACGATTGCTTTTTGATTCTCGGACTGTCTTGCGACTTCAGAGTGGGTTTGGTCACCATGGGCATTCATGTGGTGGGGGCCGTACAGCCCTTGAACTGAGAATCCCCTGGGAATGCCCCGATACCCCTGGATAACACGCTCGGGGGTAACAGCGAACAATAATTTTAACTGAAGCTGCCACGCCTGTTTTGCCAGAAGCCCGGGTTCAGAAAGATAAAAATCCACCATAACCGGATTGATCGTATAATTATAGTTATACAGGGGATATTCTAGGGGAAGCAGGGCGGTATCGCCAGTGGTAAGGACGGCTTTTGCCTGTTCAAGTATATAAGGCAGTGAAACTCCTGCATTGACCCCTAAATTGATAACAGGTCGGTGATATCGCTCCTGCAGCGCAATGGAGTTGATAGAAAAAAGTGCAGCAGATCCACCGACAATGACGATCTTGGGCCCTGAAATTTTCTCGGATAGGGCCCGCTTATACGCATAGGCCTGCCGCACCCACTGGCTGTCAGGGGTCGCGTTGCCCAATTGCCCCATAACCAGCAGGACCCATAAGAGGGCCGCGCCGCAGAATCCTCCGAAAAAGCCAACGATAATTTTCATCTGCGTTTTGGCCCTTTAGAAATTAAAATAAAGAAATTCACTGCTGCCGCTGCCGGCCAGCACCTTCAAAGAAACAAAAAACAGCATGCCTGCCACAATCGCTTTTGTTCTTCCCTGAACAACAGGAAATGCTCCCTCGTTTTCGGTATATAAGCGACACCATGCCGCAGTATTGGGAAGCCCCCACACGATCAGGGCGGACAGGATCAGCCAGTATGGGGCTGATCCTGATCCGGCCGTGATAAAGTTGGCTATGTCGAACGTTGGAAAAGGTAATTGCACTGATTTCAAAAATCCGCTCAAACAGAACATGGTTTTATAAAGATACAAGGCGGTGCCCATGTTGACGGCCCTGAAAGCTGTCCATAGCAGGGCAATTACCAAAAATGTCACCATAATGCCCAATGGGCGGGGCAGCCGTAAATTGGGAAATCGGGATTCCCTCAGATGGTCCAGCATCACAAACAGCCCGTGCATCCCACCCCAGAAAACAAACTGCCATCCGGCACCATGCCACAATCCGCAAAGAAGCATGGTGATCATTAGATTGTTAAGATGCCTGGGAAAAGAACACCGGCTGCCACCGAGGGGGATATACAGATAATCCCGAAAAAAATGGGAGAGGCTGATATGCCATCGCTGCCAAAAGTTAATGAAATTATGGGCCCTATAAGGAGAGTTGAAATTGTCCGGCAACCGGATGCCCATCATGGCACCCAGTCCAAGGGCCATATCTGCATATCCTGAAAAGTCAAAATACAATTGAAAGGTATAGG
>NZ_DDYV01000220.1:0-22669 GCF_002348205.1 Desulfobacter sp. UBA2225
AGCACCACATTGCCGTGGCCATGGGTGTTGCGCAGCGCCTTTTCCAGGGCATCCGCCTCCAGCAGATTGCCATCGGCACGCACCTCCAACTTGCCCCGGGCACAGAGGTTGGCCAGGGTGCAAAGCACTGCGGCATAGTTCCAGCCGTAGGGTTTGCGCTCAAATTTTTCCAGCAGGGTCTTCAGGGTCGTTCGCACGCCACTGCGGTTATTGCTCTGGATGAACGCCAGAAGTTCCTGCTCTGATTCGGCAAGGGATGTGGCGTCATTGCCGAACAACCCCTCCTGTGACCCTTTAAGGCATTTTAGAATATCGTTTTCACTGTAGCTGATGCCGCGCAGCATGCGAAGGTTTGGATAGGCACGACAGATGAGTTCGTGAAATCCGCGTACCACTCTTGTTTGGGCATCTTCGGAACCGATTTCAATTTCCGCACCTGCCACGAACAATTTTGCCCGGCTCATCAGATTTTGGACCTGCTGCTGTACCTGGGCATACCGTTCTCTGTTCTGGAATCCCTTGTCTGTAAGGATGCGCCTCACCGCCTCCTGCTGTGTCATCGAAATATTCTGGCGGATGTACTTTTCAGTTCGCTTATACATCAGGATGTCCCGGACCAGGCGTTCATCTGCAGGCATGAGAACCAGCAGCTCGTCCCGGCCCCAGCCCTGCATTTTCAAGGTCTTTTGATCATCAATGTTCTCGTTAAACGGACTGATGACATGGATGGCCAGCTCGTACTCCCTGCCATGGAGCCGGTCATCAAGCTTTCTGGAAAACGGGTAGTCCTGACCCTTTTCATCATATCGAATTTTTCTATGTTTAATGACGTGGTCAAAAAGGATTTTTTGTAGCTCTTCGGCAACTTCCGGCGAGTCTACCTCTATGTTCTTGATTTCCTGCTCGACGTCCTTTTCCTCATCGGTGAGGTATTCATAGATCTCCCCGTTGCGCTGGATATAGGTCTGCTGTTCCAGAAGATTTAACGCTTCTTCTACGCGCTTTCTCAATGCAGGCAGGTCCAGATCAAAACCGTCCAGCATCAGAACGCACAGGTTTCGAACTGTGGATTTAAACTCTTTGACGTATTTGACCAGGAAGAGTGTTTTCAGCAACCGTATGGCAAAGGGCGCCTCCAGATGGTTTTCCGCCTGAATGATCGCCCGCTGAATGTTGGATTTCAGGACAGTACGAATGCCTTCGAACATCAGGTCAAAAGTCGCCAGCTGCCCTATTTCATGATCCCCGATCTGTATTGCCACCTGCTGAAATACGCCCAGCATGGAGCGTTCGCCTACCGAGCTGTGCTTGCCTTCAAAGGCGTTATGCTGGGACAAATTCTGAATGGCTGTCTGAAATAGTGCGAACTGGTAGGGAATAAACGGGTAGCTGCGGATGAAGTGATCCCGGTCTTTGAAGTTTCGAAAGGTTTGGGAACCGTCGGCAAAATCAAACAGGGTCTTAAAGTTGTTGGACTGCTCATGGTATATGTCTGAGAGTGATTGCGCGCCCTGGTCTGTTTTCGAGAGCAGGCGCTTCTGGATAACCTCGGCCACGTCGGCACTGGTCAGCTTCATACGATTGGCAAACCGGGCCTGGATTTTTGAAAAATCATTGCCCTCCTGTTTGCCCATCTCCCCCACCACCTTTCCCATATCTTCCTGGGCCGTCACGATGATCCAGGCCCGGCCCCGGCATTTGGTGGCCAGACTCTCGGCAATGGTCTGGAGGTTGGTCATGAGTTTAACGTTATCCGCAACATACTGCCCGACCTCATCGACAAAAAAGTTCAGCCGGAATCCCTTTTGATTTTCCTGCTGGGATTGCCGTTCTATATATGCAAAAACCTGCTCGGCAAAGTCTTCAATGGAAACGCAGTATTGGCTGCGGTATTTGTCCAGTATTCCGATGGCCTGTGTCTCATCTTCACCGGTTACCCGGGCATAGGCTTTTGCAATATTTTTAGACTCCAGCAGGGCCTGCTCCCTGCCGTTTTCCCATGCTCTGCCGGCAATGGACTCATAGGCGGATTTAAACTGCCCATAGAGACCACGGCTGTCAAGATCCCGCTCGAACTGGGCAATATGGCCCTGTTTGCCGTAATAACCGCACATCTCATCAAAAACTTTTACAAATACGGCAAGGAGTGCGTCGATTTGTGTTTTGCTGATAACATCCGCTTTCTGGTCAATATTGAATAAAATGCTTTTTGAAGGGATGCCGACGGCGCGTTTAAGATCCCCGCGCAGGATCTCGTTGTCTTCACACTTAGGCAGAAATAGATCGAAAGTTGAAGCCCCGTCTATCTGCCTGTTTTCAAGCACAAGTGCCAGCATTTTTAAAAGATGGGATTTACCGGACCCGAAAAAACCGGAAACCCAGACGCCGTTGGCGCCCTGGTAGTTGTTATATGCGTCCAGAAATGATTCCAGCCGTTTTTCAACTTCGTTCGTCAGGACATACTCTTCGATTTCCAGGCGAAGACTTGCCTCGTCATCCGCTTTAATGACCCCTTCGATCGGCCGGTCAACCGGTTTATGAAAAACGTTCTTAAGTGTCATCTGGTTCCTTATATTTAAGCTTCGCAGTGAAAAATGTTGAATGCCCTGTAGTACTTGTCGTCATGAAGCTTTCCGAAAAGATCAAGAGAAGCACCGGTCTCAAGTGTATGGGTGTAGTTCCCTGGAAAAAACATGACCGTTGGCTTTTCTTTGGCGGTACTCTGTAAATTATTCAAAACATTGTGTGAACGGATGTAGGGAAACACCTCCCCGACCCCGGCAAGAAAAAGAACATCGAAATCCGCGTCTGCCAACGTGTCTGCTATGGCCGGAACAAGATGTGTTTCCGGATCAAGTACGCCTTGCAGCAACTCTTTGAGCTGGCCTTTGGAGACAGATGCCTCAATTTCAAGAACTTGATTCCAGATGTCCCGTTCTTTCAGTATTTCTATGGACAGATCATAAAGGTTGATCTGCAAGATTCGAACACCGGTCTGCTCAAGACGATTAACCAGTTGATGACAAAGACGTTCCATGTCAACAGATTCTTCCGGCTTGAAAGGACAGATGAAAAACGGAACTTCATTTCCAAGGCCTTGCTTTTTCAGAAAGCGCTGCCCTGAAATAACAGCATAAAGGTGTTGAAATTTGTCCTGCATTGACATTTTACTCATATCTGCTGCCACTTCTTAAGTCAGCTCCTTGGTATCAAATTCAACTATTGGAAAGTATAAGACGTCGTTGCGGGCGCCTTGATAGATCAACTCTAAAAGTCCCGGACTTGGCATGGCAGCATGTATCATATTGCCGGCTGTCAAAAGATCTGCTTCGCGAAGCATCCTGAACAGGACCTGCCTCAATTTGCTTCGTGTTGCCGGGGAGATCTGCTCGAGTTCCAAATGCCATTCTGATTTTCGATTAAAGAAGGTGTCAAAGTCCTCATGGGTTATATCGGGTTTGAGTGAGAGAAAGCGTTCCCGAAGAACCTCAACGGCAAAATCAGCGATGAATCTATACCGACGACAAACGGCAAGCCACAGGAGATGGACTTGCTCTTGATGGCTTCCTTGATTAAGGAATTCAAGTTCGCCCAAACCCAGCAGCTTAAGCCGGGAAACCACCTCGCTGCAAACCCGTTTAAGGGTATTTTGTGTCCTTGCCTGCAGCAAATTTTTTTCGATCACCTTATTTCGGACAGAGTCCCAGTCACCGAGATCAAGATACAAGGCAGTCAGGTTCACCGATTCTCGGTGAAAGAGGCCACCTGTTGTAAATGACATGCTGTATCTTCTGTCACTCATTCCTTTTCAAGATTCCTTCTATCCTGTCCGGGCAGAATTTTAAATCCATGTCCCAAAATTCACCGACCCGATCCAAATAAGCCTGCTCCGAAGTTGACTTGAGCAGTTTTTTCAACGGTTTTTTGCTGTTTTCAAAGGAGGGCCCCAGATAGCTCCATAATCCCTTCATGCGCCCGATAAGGTGCGCCGGGCCTGAAAAGACCTGTTTGTAACTATTAAAAAGGTCCGCGTGAAAGGTTTTCAATCGTTCACGCGTTTGCCTGTCTTGATCTCGGGCGTCGGGATTTTGGGAATCGAATATTCCCCCCTTGATCTGCTCGGGTAAAAAGGGATTGGAGAGAATGCCTCTGCCGATCATGAAACTGCTGATTTGCGGAAAACGCTGCCGAATTTTTTCCCATGATGCCGTGTCCACAATATCCCCGTTATAGACCATGGGATGGATACAGGCTTTCATGGCCCCTGCAAAGGCGTCAACATCAGCGGTGCCTGTATACATTTGCTCCCCGGTTCTGGGATGCAGGATAATTTCGTCAAGCTTGTGAGTATTGAACATTGCAATCAGGTCCAAAATCTCCTCCTTGCTTTTACGGCCCAGACGAATTTTAACGCTTAGTGTAGGCTTCATGGCCGGAATTACCCTGGAAAGGAAGGCGTCTATTTTATCCGGATGGGATAAAAGGCCCGAGCCACGCAGTTTTACTGCAATTTTTGAATGGGGGCACCCGAGGTTCCAATTGACTTGAGTATAGCCCATGTCGAAAAGATAATCCCCAAGATAGATAAAATCATCCGGATTATTTCCCAGAATTTGTGGGATAACGGGAAGGGCGGTATTCAAAGCCGGATCCACGTCTTTCAATCTGAACGGCTTCAGCCGCCTGCTGCTCATAGTGGAGATAAACGGGGCCATAGCCTGGTCAATGCCGGTAAAATGCCGAACATAAGCCTGTCTGAACACCACATCGGTAAAGCCCTGCAAAGGGGCCAGTATCAAAACGGGTCGATTATCTGTCATGGGATATTTTCTACTGGGATTACCCTGAATTAAGCTCAAAAATAAATAAATTTTTATTCCGGGGACTGGTCGTGGGGCGTATTATGCTTTCCAATGATGAAGGGCATGGTCACTTCAATTTCTCCACTTTCCCCCCGTATAAATTCTGCATGGGGGTAGGTGTTTTTGAACACATTAATCATTTTCCGGTTCTCAGCCAGGACAAGGGCTGTGAAACAGGAGTAATTGTTCTGCCGAGCGATTTTTTCAAGGCAGCTCAGCATAAAGGTGGCAATGCCCCGGCCATGCAGCTCCTCCTGCACCAGAAATGCCACTTCCGCACTCTTGGCGTCCACTTCTGCGTAAGACGCCACCGCCACAATCTGTTTGCGTTTACCCTGCTGCATCAGGGCAATCAGGGTCATATTCCGGCTGTAATCCACCTGGGCCCACATCTGCTGTAGCATACGCCTGGAGAAAACTTTACGCCTGTTAAAAAACCGGAAATAGATGGAATCCTCCTGGAGGGAATAGTAGAAATTTCTGGATTCAAACTCATCCGAGGGCTGAAGCGGCCTCACTTGCAACTGTTTTCCACCGGACAAGAGCATGTTGTATCTATATGCATTGAGAAACAGCAGATCCTGGTTTGTGGGCGGCAATTGGTCACTGAAAATATAATGGTTCTGCTTGGCCTGTTCAATGAGCTGCTTGCGGAATTTGGGATGAGCAATCTGGGCCAGCTCCATAACCCGCTGGAAAATGCTTTTCCGCCGGATTTCCGCAATACCGTATTCAGTAACCACAAGGTCAATGTCACCCCGGGTGGTGGCCACCCCGGCACCTTCGCTTAAATGGGTAACAATGCGGGATACCTGCCCGTTCTGGGCCGTGGACGGAATGATGACAATGGAAAACCCGCCTTTGGACATGGCAGACCCCCTGATGAAATCCACCTGATCACCGATGCCCGAATAAAACAGATACCCTTTTGAGTCCGTGCATACCTGACCTGTCAGATCCACCTCCAGGGCGGAACTGATGGAGATCAGATTGTCATTTCTGGCAATAACATTGGGATCATTCACAAATTCAGAAGACCTGAAATAGAACATGGGGTTGTCTGCTATGTAGTTATATAGTTCCTTTGACCCCATGCAAAGGGATGCGACAGCCCGTTCAGGGAGAAAATTTTTTTTGCGGTTGGTGATAACCTTCTGTTTAAATAAAGGCAGCAGGGCGTCCGTGATGACCTGGGTATGGATACCAAGGTCCTTTTTTCCGGCCAGATAGGGCATGATGGCATGGGGAAGATGCCCGAAACCGATCTGCAGTGTGGCACCGTCATCCACCAACTGGCTGACATAATGGCCGATGCGCTCGACCACGGTTTTATTTTTGGTCTTAGGCAGGGATTCCAGAAGTTCTTCTTCGTATTCAACCAAATAATCGATATCGTCGATGTGCACCAACGAATCTCCCCAAGTTCTGGGCATTTGGGGATTGACCTGTGCGATGGTAATCTGCGCACTTTTCATTCCGGAAAGAGTGATGTCCACGGAAATGCCTAAAGAGCAGTAACCATGCGCGTCTGGCGGGCTGACCTGGACTAGCGCAACATCCAGGCCGATTTCATTGTTCCTGAAAACTTTTGGGATCTGGGAAAGGTATGCCGGGATATAATCAATTTTTCCTTCAAATACAAATTTACGCATAAGAACGGAAATAAAAAATAGTTTAATGGAAAACCGGGACGAAAAATTATCATCATTGAGATATTGCGCCAGGGTGGTTGACAGCATCTGATAAACAACAATGTCCTGAAGGGACTGGTCTTCGACCATGGTCCGGATCAGGTGCTGGGGTTCTCCGCACCCTGTACCGATGAATACCCGTGAACCATTGCGAATTTTTTTTACACTTTCTGCAGCCGTGAGTAACTTATCAGGACAAATCTGTTTTAAATCCATACTATTTCTCCTGCCGGGTCAATGCCAGAGTCGAAATCTTTGGGCCCATGTACAAGTTAGAGCAAACCATAAATCTGATTGATAATCAATTGTTTTTATTTTGATCATTTTCCTTAATTTGTGCAAAGGGCCGGAGCGCAACCTCCCGCCCCGGCAAGCTTTTTGTAAAGACCGTTGTAACGCCCTTTATGTTTTGTTTCCGGTTTCGGGCAATATCAGTCACGGACGCCCCGGTGTGATGGTTTGGGGCTCAAAGTTTAATGTGGCGAAATAGTCATCCATGGTCTCTGCCCGGCGGATCAGTTCAATGCTGCCGTCGGTTTTAAGCAAAAGTTCCTTGGGACGAAGCTGGCCGTTGTAGTTAAAGCCCATGGCATGTCCGTGGGCCCCGGTGTCATGGATAATCAGGATGTCGCCTTCCCGGGTTTCAGGCAACTGCCTTTGGATGGAGAACTTGTCGTTATTCTCACACAGCGCACCGACGACATCCACTGTTTTCAAGGGGGCGGATTCCGGTTTGCCATGGATATGGATATGATGGTATGCACCATACATCCCGGGGCGCATCAATGCCGACATGGATGCATCCACGCCCACATAGTTGCGGTAGGTGTTTTTATGGTTGATCACCGAGGTGACAAGAACGCCGTGGGGACCGGTGATATACCGGGCACTTTCCATATACAGCTTGGGTATCCAGCCGTTTTTTGCTTTAAACGTTTCAAAAGCACCGATAATTCCGGCGGCCATGCCTTCAAGATTGAATGCTTTGTGATCCGGCTCGTAGGGAATGCCCAATCCACCGCCGATATTTATGAACTCAAACCGGATATCAAGGGCTCGGCTTACCTCTTCAGCCAGCTCCAGCAGCATCTCGGCCGTGTCAATCATGTATCGGTAATTACGTTCATTGGACGCTATCATGGTATGCAGGCCAAATCGTTTGACCCCAAGTTCCAGGGCCTTCCCATAGGCTGAAAAGATTTGCTCCCGGGTCAGGCCGTATTTGGCTTCCTCCGGTTTTCCGATAATGGCGTTTCCCTGGCGTGTCGCACCGGGGTTGTATCTGAAACAGAGCAGATCAGGTATGGCCGGCAGTTTGGCAATCAGGGTGATGTCGTCCAGGTTTATGATGCTGCCCCCCTGATCCATGGCGGCTTTCAGCTGTCTGCGGGTGGTGTTGTTGGAGGTGAACATGATATCTTCGGCATTGCTTCCCACTCTACGGGCCAGCTCAATTTCCGGCACAGAAGAGCAGTCAAACCCAAACCCCTGGGTTTTGAGAAGTGCCATCACCGTGGGATTTGGCAGACCTTTTACGGCAAAATACTCCTTGAATCCGTCAATAGGGGCAAATGCTTCATTCAGGGCCTGGCAGGTTTGAACGATCCCGGTTTCATCATAGATATGAAACGGGGTGCCAAAGGCTGATACGGCATCCTGGACCACCGTTGACAGTCTCTCTTTAAATTCAGGTGACATGGGCATGGTAGTAATTCCTTTATAAATAAATTAAACGTCATCCGGCAATTTGATCTTGGCACTTTCCTTGAAAGTAGAAAGCGCAATAAATGTTTTCGTTGCCCTTACGCTGCTCACATCGGCGATCCGGGTTTGTATCAGCTCTTCCAGCTCCATGTTGCCGGACGCCTTTACTTTAATCATCAGGATGTCGCCGCCTGCCAGATAATGGACTTCCTGGACCTGTTCAATGGCTGCCAACAGTTCGCCGGTTTCCCGGATCTTCGACGCACGGGTCACCTGGATACTGACAAAGGCGGTCATGGCACAGCCGAACATATCCGGGTTCAGGCGCACCTCATAACCCTGGATGATCTTTTTTGCCTCCAGTTTTTTAATACGCTCAAGCACTGCGGAAGGGGCCATGCCGATGGCTCTGGAAACTTCAACATTGGGAATCCTGGCTTTTTTCTGCAAGATTTTAAGAATTTCCAGATCAGTTTTATCCATGACAACAATATTCAATTTATGTTAAATTTATCATACAAGCTTTATGTTTATGAAAAATATTTGCTATTTATTATAAAGTCAAGAATATTATTCTATTTAAAAATAAAAATAACAAATTAAGTTCTCTTCGCGAGGGTATCGTCTGAATCTTGGATAAATTGATTTTGGTTGATAAAATACGATATTTCGTATATATATAAATTTTAAGTAAATTCCGATTAACAACAGGTTGAGGTGGATGAACAAGGACAGTATTAAAATCCTGGTGGTGGATGATGAGGAAGGCATTATAGATGTCACCGAATGCTTTTTCGAAAGAAAGGGATACCAGGTATACACCGCAGGAAACGGGGAAATGGCCCTGGATATTGTCAACCGGGAAAAGATAGACTGCGTTTTTACCGATATCAATATGCCCGTGATGGACGGACTCGAACTTGCCGAACAAATTCGCCATATTGACAGTACTCTGCCTGTTGTGGTGATGACCGGGTATCCTTCCCTTGAAAATACCATCCAGACCCTGAAAAACGGCGTTGTGGATTACCTGATCAAGCCGGTGAACCTGGAGCAGATGGAGTTGACCCTTCGCAGGGTACTGCGTGAACGCGAACTTTTTGTTGAAAATCTGATCCTCAAGGAAGAAGTGGAACGTCGGGAGCGGCTGCACCAGCTCAATAACGAACTGGTCAAAAAAGTGGAGGAGGTCAACACTTTAAACCGGGTCATGGAGGATTTTGCCGCGCTGAACTCCAGTTACGAAATTTTCAACAAGGTTGTCCGGTTGAGCGTCGAAGAACTCAAAGCAGATCTGGCCTTTTTTCATGTTTATTCTGAACAGGACAGCAGCCTGATTCTCGTGGATAAGGCCGGCGCGGAAAATAAAAAATACCCGGCAGCCTATTCCATAGATATTCCTGAACAGGAAAAAGCATTTATCATAGAGTCGTTGGGAAACGATCACACGCCCTGTCTTATTTCGGATGCCGTAGGTATCCCGTCAATGAAAGGACAGGTAAACTCCTTTATGGTTGCACCGTTGAAAATCCGGGATAAAATTTTCGGTGTTGTTTCGGCTTATATTTTCCAAGAGCCGCGTTTTTTTGGTGAACAGGATATTTATTATTTAAGCTTTATCAGCCAGAAAGCCGCTTCGAGTATCGAACATATCGCTTTATATGAAAATATATATGAAAATCTGTTTTCTACCCTGTTTGCATTTGTCTCGGCTCTTGAGGTCAGGGATCTTTATACGCGCAAGCACTCCACCAGGGTCGCCAGACTGGCCCACCTGATCGCCGAAGAAATGGGGTGTACCGAAGAAGAACTGGACATGGTCAATGTGGCAGGCAGCCTCCATGATATCGGTAAAATAGGTATCAGAGATGAGATCCTCTTAAAACCCGGACGCCTTACCGAAGATGAATACGAAAAAATAAAAGAGCATCCTGCCATCGGTGCTGATATTATAAGCAAACTGGGCCTGTGGGACAGGGAAGCACAAATTATCCGGCATCATCACGAACGTTTTGACGGTACCGGATATCCGGACGGCCTTAAAGGAAAACAGATTCCCACGCTTGCAAGGATCTTGTCCGTTGCCGACTGTTATGATGCCATGGCCTCGGACAGGGCCTACCGAAAAAAAATGGACAAGGCGGTTGTCCTTGACATCATAATTAAAAATTCAGGCACCCAGTTTGATCCTGATGTGGTGGATGTTTTTCTGCAGGTAGCGGATCAGGACCTGCCGGATGATTTTTAATGGCTTGAGCCTGAAAATGAAATATGCTAATCTGACCTAGAAAATTATTAGGTAGTATAACATTTTAGATCTTTCAGCGTGGAGTGAAATTGCATTGAGCATTTCAGACAAAAACGACAGGCGAAAACATTCCAGGGTAATTTTTACAACCAAAATCGAAATTCATATGCTTGATGAGTCCGGACAAAACGTCAAGCTTGCGGCCAATTCAAAGGATTTGAGCCAAAGAGGGGTGTTTGTTAAGACAAACACGCAGCCTTCCTTGGATACACCGTGCCGGGTGAATATTTATCTGTCCGGAGGGATAGACGATCTCAAACTGGAAATTCAGGGACGAATCGTCAGGCATACGGATGCCGGATTCGGTGTAGAGTTCGAGTCCATGGACTTAGAGACATATACCCATCTGAAAACGTTGGTTTTATATAATATTGAAGGCAGTGATTAGTGCCCGCAGTATATGGGGTAAAATTTAAAACCGCCTGGAGGTGTCGGACTTGGACGTCACACTGATAAATCCATTCATCAATGCAACCATTAACGTACTTGAAACAATGGCTTTTGTTACGGTTTCGGCGGGAAAACCCTATCTGAAAAAAGATAATATCGCCGTGGGTGATGTGACCGGTGTTCTAGGACTGACCGGCGTCGCCCAGGGAACCATTGCCGTCACCTTTGAGGAACAATGTATTTTAACGGTTGTTTCCAACATGTTCGGAGAAAAAATAGACGGTCTCAACGAAGATATCGCCGATGCCGTCGGGGAATTGACAAATATGATTTCCGGACAGGCCCGGCGGGAACTTGATGAAATGGGCAAGGTGTTCAAGGCGGCCATACCATCAGTGATCACTGGGAAAAAACATACCATCAGACACTATGGGAACGGCCCTAAAATCGCGATCCCTTTTCAAATCGATGGTGGAAAATTTACAATTGAGGTATGTTTTGAAAGATAGAAGATGGGTTTCAATCCAATTAAGAAGGAGAATGTGGCAATGGACACATCCATCAAGATTTTGATAGTTGACGATTTTGCGACCATGCGCCGTATTCTGAAGAATATTTTAAAACAACTTGGTTTTAAAAATCTGGTGGAGGCCGATGATGGAACAACGGCCTGGGATCTCCTTGAAAACCAGAAGATTGATCTGATTATTTCTGACTGGAACATGCCCAAAATGNNGTCATTGAAGCCGTACAAGCCGGGGTGTCCAATTACGTGGTCAAGCCGTTTACAGCAGAGGCCATTTCCGACAAACTCAAAAAGATCCTTAAGTAAGTCAGGTCCCCATGGCCCAAGCAACAGCCGAAAAAAAAACACAACCTGTTGACGCCCCGCCCAAAGAGGTATCAGGCTTCAACCGCAGCGGCATTGCCGGCGTAAGTAAAGGACTGATGGCCGTGCTCGACCGGGTGCGTAAAGTTGCGCGCTCTGATTCATCGGTGCTTATCACAGGAGAAAGCGGTACAGGCAAAGAACTCATTGCCCGGGCCATTCATAAAAATTCAGCAAGAAAAAACGGCCCCATGGTGGTAATCAATTGCGGGGCCATTCCCAGCGAGCTTCTTGAAAGTGAATTGTTCGGCCATGAGAGGGGTGCATTTACCGGTGCCCACCGGACAAGAATCGGTCGCTTTGAAATTGCCGATAAAGGCACTATTTTTCTGGATGAAATCGGTGACATGAGTCCTGATCTCCAGGTCAAACTGTTGCGCGCCTTGCAGGAAAGAAGTTTCGAGCGGGTGGGTGGATCCCAGACCATTGCCGTGGATATCAGGGTAATTTCGGCCACCAACAAAAACCTGACCGCAGCCATTGAGGATAACGAATTCAGGGAAGACCTGTATTACCGACTTAATGTGATCCCCATCAACATCCTTCCCCTGCGGGAACGCCCTGAAGATATCATGCCCCTTGTGGCTCATTTCCAGTCCGGTCTTGCACGGCGCAATGCCGAATACATGCCCAAGGTCTTTCCCGATTCGGTCAAACAGGTGCTTGCGACCTATGAATGGCCTGGAAATATCCGGGAACTGGAAAATCTGGTGGAACGGCTGTCCGTCCTTGTGGAGGGAGATACCGTCACCATAGGAGATCTGCCGGGCTGTATGACCGGTGCCAGGGCAAATGTTACTCCGGTCTGTGTGGCCGGCGTGTTCCAAAATAACATCGGTTTTAATGAGGCCGTGGAATCATATCAAAAGTCTTTAATTACCCACGCCTTGAATAAAACCGGATGGGTAAAGGCCAAAGCCGCCGAAATGTTGAAAATGAACCGGACTACCCTGGTTGAGAAGATAAAAAAGATGGATATTGAACCGGAAGATGAGATGCCGGTTTTTTGACACCTGCCGCCGGAAATCCCCACACCGCTCTAAACCTTTTATATGAAAGTCTGGGTACGTTACTCAGATCTTTCAAACTTTGTTGTGGGCTATTCCTGGCAGTTGATATGCCAGGTCAGCCCATGTCTGTTCTTTGTAAATTCATTTGCCGGACATGCTTTTTAAAGGCCGTTTAATCTGATATGATGGATAATTATAGGTATGGCATATTACTTGCTTTTTTAGTTCTCCAACCATGAACCCTTTTGGAAAAAATATGTCATGCGCGAATCAACCCTCACATATCTGAAGGTTTTATCAGCGGCCTGGGCTGCGTTGTTCTGCGTGTTCATGCCGGCAGGAACCGCCATGGCCGGCTACCCCGTCGTCAAATCAATCCACGTCAAGGACAATCCCTTCTCCGTGACGGTTAATATGACCGGAAAAGCCCCTGTAAAAGTTGTCCGTATCGGAAAACGGGAAATCCTTGTGGCCATTAAGAATGCACGTCTTAGCAAAGGGCTTGTCATCGCCGGAAAGGACAATCCTAAACTTGAATCCGTCCATGTGGAAACCCTTGAAGGCAACGTGGTCGCCTTGATGCTGACAAGCAAGTACGCGGGTAAAGAAAAGATTGAATCCTCTTTCGATACTGCCAATAACCGATTGACCGTGGTTTTAAATAAAGCCGTGGCGCCCGGTCACAAAGCCCTCCCTGTTCCGCAGGCGGCGACTATTCAGAAACCCTTAACCCAGGGTGTTTCCAAACCGGAAAAACAGGCGTCAACTCCGGCAACGGAATATAGCGTCAAAAAAAAGGATACCCGCCCGGCTAAAGCGGATGAAAGAATCAAGGAGCCACCGCTTTATATACCCCCAGAGCGTCAGGCCAGTCGTTTTAAAGGAGATATCAGTGATATGTACCGGGGCGAGGATCCGTTGCAGGGCTGCCAGACCAAGGCGGTCGAAAATGCGATGCTTCTGGTTAAAAAACAGTTGTACAAAGAAGCCGGTGCCATCCTGGAACAGTATTTGTTTGAAGAAAATCCCCTTTGCATGGAGCAGGTCTACTATTTAAAGGCTTATGTCAATTTTATGGGTGTTGAGAATGATGACCATACAGGGCTTTTAAATGCAGAACGCATGTTCCAGGACGCCATGGTCGCCTACCCCAAATCAAGCTATCTTCCCTTTGCCTATGCCGCCATGGGCCTGATTCATACCCGTTTGCACAACAACGCTACCGCCGAAGGATATTTTGATATCATCAGCAAGGACTTTCCAGACTATTCCGGCATGCCTGAGGTGGAGTATCATCTGGCCGAAATTTATAATGACAGAGGGTATATCGACAAAGCGTTGAATCTGTATAAAAAGGTATTTGAGTCAAAAATAAGCAACGGATATATATCGGATGCAGGGATAGGTTATGGTAAGACACTGTTTGAAAATCTTCGGTATTATGACGCGTTGAGTGTTTTTAATTATGTTATAAAAAATGATGTAAAAAAGGTGTATGAATCTGCTGATCTGCTCAAATACACGGCGGATGCCAATTTTGAATTGGGCTTAAGTAGAGGCGCTCGGGAGAATTATATCCGGCTGTTAAATCTTTTTCCCGATATTAAAGCGCCTGATATGGCTTTAAGCAAGGCCGGAGATGCCTACGGGATGGAGAATCAGGAAGAAAAGGCGATCAAGTTGTATGAACTGGTTCGAAAAAAATATCCGGACTCCCCGGGATATATCAATGCCTCCATCGGGCTTGCCAGGTATTTAAAAACAGATGCTGAAAAGATTGATATTTACGAAATGATCAAGACTCGATTCCCTGAAAATACCTATGCCCGGATCGCCATGATGCGCCTGGCTGAAATTTATCAGAAGAATGGTGAGTATGATAAGTGCATCCAGGAAATCGAGGACCTGTTGTCCACACATCCCAAGGGGTTGCGCTACGAGGCGGTTAAATTGATGCAAAAAGCCTATGAGGCCTTGTTCAAAGAACAGTTGAAAGCCGATGGATATACCTCTGTATTGATGCGGTATGAAAAAGAACGCTTGAAGATAAAAAAAATGGGGGGGCAACTGATTCCCTTTTATGTGGGCAGTGCATATTTACAGGCCAATCTGTATGAAGAGGCGTTTAATCAGTTGATTTCTGCATATAAACTTTATAAAAGGGAAGAGCGGCCGGCTTTATTGCTGTTTGGACTGGGCAAGGCCATGGATGAGTCCGGCAGGGATGAGGATGCTTTAAAACTATTAAACGCCTTTGCAAAAAGATTTCCAAAGCATAAAAACAGGGTAGAGGCGCTGACCAGGGTCGGGCAGATTTATCTGGAAAAAGGAAGCGCTTCAAAGGCGGATGATGCTTTTGTCTCTGCGTATCAGGCGGAGGAGAATACGCTGGATAAAGGACGGATACTCATGCTTCGCGCCGATGTTTACCAGAAAAAGTCAGACTTGAAGACGGCATCCGAACTTCAGGCCCGTGCGGTGAAGGCGTTCGCCGCATCTCCCGGCGAAAATTACGAGATACTGGCAGTTGCTTATAAAACATTGGGTTCAACTTACCTGGAAATGAAAGCCTATGGCCAGGCAGCCAATGCCTTTGCCAAAGCCCTTGATTTTTCCGAAGGAGACGGGGCCAAGGCCAATATCGGTTTTCTGCTGGGGGACGCTTACCAGAAAGGCAATGCGCTGGACAAGGCGAAAAAAACCTTTGAACAGGTAGCACAGTCTTACGACTCGGTCTGGGCCCGGCTTGCCCGGCAACGCCTGAGCACTATGGGGCTGGTGGAAAAAATGATAAATTCATAAGGATGCTTTGGCAACGTGCCTGGACAGCGATTATTTCTCATAATTGAAAACCCCAAAGAGCGAATGACATATACCGACTTGTTCGAGGGGATGGGTTTTCTGGTTGATGCCGTGCCGGAAGGCTCGGATGCGCTCACCTACCTGCTCTCTCAAAAACCTGCGGTGGTTGTGGCCGACGATGGTACGCCGGGATTCTCAGCTCTGGATTTCCTTAAACAGGCGGCTGATTCAGATATAGGTGTGCCAAAAACCATTATCCTGACCCCGGATCCTGTGGTGGATTATGCCGTCAGCCTGATACAGCACGGTGCCATGGATTATCTGATCAAGCCGGTTGACCTAAGACAGCTTGAACTCAGCGTTAAAAAATCTTTAGCCGCAGCCATTTCGCCCTTGCCTGCTGAAAAGGAAAAAACCGTTCAGCATAAAGCGGTTCAAATCATTACTAAAGACCATAGAATGGAGAATCTGCTTAAACTTGCCGCCCGGGTGGCGGATTCGTCGGCATCGGTGCTCATCCAGGGGGAAAGCGGCACCGNNGCGAATTGTTCGGTCATGAAAAAGGGGCTTTTACCGGCGCATTGGCAAGGAAAGCCGGTAAATTTGAACTGGCTGATAAGGGGACCCTGTTTCTGGACGAAATTACGGAGATGCAGTTCCACCTTCAATCCAAACTGCTACGGGTACTCCAGGAAAAGGTGGTGGACCGGGTGGGAGGAATCCAGCCCGTGGATGTGAATATCCGGGTGGTCGCCACCACCAACCGGGATGCCAAGGCGGCCGTTGAGAATCAGGAGTTCAGAGAAGATCTGTATTACCGCCTCAATACCATTCCGCTGATTATCCCTCCCTTGCGCGAGCGCAAGCGGGATATTCTGCCCTTATGCGATTTTTTCATAAAAAAATACTGCCGGATTGACGCAAGATATGTCAAAGGATTGACGGACCATGCGCTTTCCGTACTCCATAACCACTCCTTTCCCGGCAATGTCCGGGAACTTGAAAATGTTATTCACCGTGCTGTCCTTCTTGCAGAAACCGATATGATCACCCCTTCTGATCTGCTCATGGATAATGGCGCAGAAACAGCTCTTTTTGAAGATACAGACGCAGAAGCCTTTACTGATGAAGACTTTTCCGCAGGCTCCCTTAAAGAGATGGAACAAAAAATGATTTTCAGAACACTGGATCAAACCGAGGGCAACCGGACCCATGCGGCAAAAATTTTGGGGATCAGTGTCAGGACCCTTCGCAATAAGCTAAACGAATACAAAGAGCCTCTCTGATTATTCTTCTTGTTTATCATTTCAGGCATGAAAGTTGCTTTTTCGTTTACAGTATTGGTATTCCGGCGCCCTTGCCCGGATATCTAACCCGGATATCAGGGACAATGCCACCTGTGGTTGACCCGGAGCGTCAATTAAAAAAACGGAGGTTAAAATGGCCGATTCAAGAATTTTCGGGAACACCTACGAGATGATCGGAAAAAGCATGGACATCTCAACCCGGCGCCATAACCTGATCGCAGGCAATATCGCCAACATGGATACCATCGGGTATACGCCCAGCGATATAGATTTTCAAACTGCACTCAAACGGGCCATGGCAGAACCCGAACCGGATTACCTGGAAAAAACCAATGAAAAACATCTGCCCGGCAATATTGAAGGGGCAAACGGCCAGATTAAGGGCATGAACAGCGAGGATGTGGATATCTACCACCTGGATTCGGTAAACATTGATACGGAAATGATGAATCTGATGGAGAACAATATAAAATTCAGGTCCACGGCCGAGATGCTGCTGCGTAAAATGACCATACTCAACTATGCCATTGATGAGGGAGGAAAATAATCCATGGATTTAATGAATGCATCAAAAATCAGCGGAACGGCTCTTGCGGCCCATCGTATGAAGCTCAATGTTATCGCTGAAAACCTGGCCAACGTCGATACCACCAGAAGCGAAGACGGCGGACCCTATCGTAGAAAAATGGTGGTCTTCAAAGGCGATGATATCGACTCTTTTGAAAATGTGGTGCAGCAAAAAATTCGAAAGGAGCAGTCCGGCGGGATTGAATTATCCGCCATTGAGTTTGAGGATGAGAAAAAGCCGGATAACGGCACAGGTGTCAGAGTTGATCAAATTGTCAGATCCCAGGAAGATTTTCATCTGGTGTACAACCCGGCTCACCCCGATGCAGATCCGGATACAGGCTATGTGAAGATGCCTAACGTGGATCATTTAACCGAGATCTCAGACATGATGGTAGCCCGTCGCAGTTATGAGGCCAGTGTCACGGCGCTTTCCACCACAAAAAATATGATCAGCAAAGCCCTTGAGATAGGTAGATAATTTTAGGTAAAGGAGTGAACCAATGGATGAAATAAAAACACAACTCCCCGGCAAACTCTCCTTGTACAGGGAACCCGTGGCGAACCGGGCAGCCAAGCGAAGCCCCGAATTTATGGAACGGCTGGAATCAGCCATCCAGGAAGTTAATAATAATCAGCATGTGGCAGATGATTCGGTTGAAGCCGTCATTGAAGGCAGGCTTGGTATTCATGAAGGCATGATGACGTTAGGCAAAGCCTCCACCTCCCTTAAAGTATTGGCACAGGTCCGGAACAAGGCCATGAATGCCTATAACGAAATCATGCGTATGCAGGTATAATCCCTTGTATGCAGGAGCCGCTTAAATGAATCCAGTAATTGAAAAAATCATTACCATGTTCAAAGAGATGAGCATGATCCGTAAGATCCTCCTGGGCGGACTTGTCCTGGTGGTGGTGGCAGGGTTTATCACCATGTTTGTATGGGCCAATAAAATGCCCTATAAAACCGCGTATTCAGGTTTGAGCCAGGAAGATGCCGCCGCTGTGGTGGAGACATTAAAATCCTCCAAGACGCCCTACCGCCTGACCGGTGAAGGAACCACCATTCTGGTGCCGGATGCGATGGTGTATGATGTCCGGCTAACCATGGCCAAGGAAGGGATTCCCAAAGGGAGCGGGGTTGGATACGAGATTTTTGATAAAAACGAGTTCGGCACCACCGAGTTCGTCCAGAAAATCAATAAGAAGCGGGCACTTCAGGGGGAGCTGGCGCGTACCATTGCGGCATTTGATGCTGTTAAGGATGCCAAGGTAATGATCGTGATGCCAAAGGAGTCGGTTTTTGTGGAGGAGACCAAACAGCCTTCGGCATCCATTCTGCTGGAACTGGTCGCTGATCTTCAGAAAGAAGAAGTGGCGGCCATTGCACATCTGGTAGCCTCTTCCGTCCAAGATATGACCCCCAAACTGGTCACCATTGTGGATACTGCCGGCCGGATTTTGTTTGAGGGAAAATCCGAAGAAGAACAGGCCCGCATTGATGCAGAAAGCCTTGCAGATGCCCAGTATCAGTATAAAGTTCGGTTTGAAGAGAACCTGACACGCAGAATCCAGACCATGCTTGAGCGCATCGTAGGTACGGATAAAGCCATTGTCCGGGTGACATCGGAAATGGATTTTTCCAAAAACAACATGAATGAAGAAGTTTATGACCCGTTGGAACGGGGGGGAGAATTCATACGCAGCCGGAAAAACAAAGCTGAAAAGGTACTCCAGCTTGACGAGGAAGTCGGTATCCCTTCGTCTGTCAACCCCATCACCGATGAAAACCAGGCCGGCGATAAAAACCGGGAGCGGATCAATAAGAGTGATGATACTGTCAATTATGAAATCAGCCGCCGGGTCAGGGAAACCCAGAAACCCATGGCCGAACTTACAAGGCTTTCGGTTGCAGCCGTGATTGACGGTAAGTATGACTTCCAGACGGAGAACAACGGCGACACCAAACGGGTATATATGCCCAGGTCTGCCGAGGAGATGCAGCAGTTTCAAAGTATTGTCAGCAGGGCCATGGGGTATAATGAGGAGCGCAACGATCAGATTTCCATGGAGTGCTTCCCCTTTGCCTCCATCGATGATATGCAGGGCACCCAAGAAAAACTGACCGGCTGGCGCATGGTCCAGAAGGAATACGGGCGTCTTGTTGCCAATTTACTGCTGGTATTTGTATTGTTCCTTTTCATCATCCGGCCTATCATAAAAACGGTTCGCGACATTAAAGTTACGGTAGAACAGGAAGCGTTACCCTCACCGGAAGAACTTGCCCTGCTTGAAAAAGAGGATAAGGAACCTTCCTTTGTTGAGATGAATGCGAATCAGCAGCGTGACTTCTTTGAAACCATGACCGAGGAACAAAAGGAAGAGTTCATCCAGAAAATGACCGCAGCTGAACGGAACGCATATATAGCCAATATGAATGCCCAGGACAAAGCCAGATATTATGCTGAAAAAGATCTGTTCAAGACCGTGAATATAATCAAGGGATGGCTCAGTGAAGTAGCGGAAGAAGAGGAGACGTAATTCCATGTCCAAAACGATTGATCCTGAAAATCTGAACGGTTATCAAAAGGCGGCAATATTTCTCATGTACATGGGAGAAGAATACACAACCCAGGTGTTTTCAAGAATGAAAGAACAGGATATCGGGGAGGTTGCCTTTGAAATGTCCAAGGTCGACCAGATTACACCTGATATCCTCAAGATTGTGTGTGCTGATTTCAATGTGAAATATGAAGGCGACCCCAAGATGATTGTTGAAGGGGACTCCTTTATCAAGAATGTGGTCACCGCGACACTCAAGGACAAGGAAGCTAAAGCCATTCTCGAAGACCTGGAAAGAAAGAAACAGGCCAGACCTTTTATATGGAGCCG
Organism: Desulfobacter sp. UBA2225; assembly: GCF_002348205.1. Classification (NCBI taxonomy): domain Bacteria; kingdom Pseudomonadati; phylum Thermodesulfobacteriota; class Desulfobacteria; order Desulfobacterales; family Desulfobacteraceae; genus Desulfobacter; species Desulfobacter sp. UBA2225. Next base: position 20,423 of record NZ_DDYV01000220.1, read on the forward strand.
GAATGTGAATACGGGGACTTTATCTGCATATATTCAAGGAGAACACCCCCAGACCATAGCCATGATCCTGGCTCATATGCCTGCAGAAATTGCTTCGGAAATTATGATGAATCTGCAGGATGAACTTAAAGGCGACATTGCCATGAGAATTGCCCGTTTGGGCCAGATTTCCGAAGACGTTGTCAGGGACGTGGACAAGGCATTAAAATATGAGCTCAGCGGCGCAGTCGGCCCCGGCGGTAAGGCAGGCGGTATAGAAGTCCTGGTGGATATCATCAATGGTGTGGACAAATCCACCGAAGATGCCGTTATGGAATATGTTGAAGAAGATGACGCTGAAATGGCCAATGAGATCCGCAAACTCATGTTTGTATTTGATGATCTGACCAACGTCGATGATACTGCCATGAGAGAGATTCTCAAGAAGGTGGAAGGCCAGCAACTCACCTACGCATTGAAAACCGCCACCGAAGATATGAAGGCCAAGATCTTTGCCAACCTGTCCCAGCGAGCCGGTGAAATGCTCAAGGATGACCTGGATGCCATGGGTCCTGTTCGCCTGACAGAGGTGGAAGAAGCCCAGCAGGCCGTTGTCAGGGCGGCCAAGGAGCTTGAGGCGGACGGCACCATAACCCTGGGTAAAGGAAAGGATGATGTCCTTGTCTGATCAAGAAGAACATAACGATGGGAATTTTTTGTCACAGGATCATGGCTTCAAGCCCATTGATGTGGGGGCCCTCGACAATTTTGATGACGAGGTCTCTCTTAAAAAACCGGCTACCGAACCTGATTTTAATCGGTTTAAACTATTGTTTGATCCTTTGGAAATTCAAAGGGAAGAAGGTGGGTTTGAGGCTGTCTATAGAGTGACCAAAAAGCTTAAGGAAGAATTGTTCGAACCTTTGATCCAGGGTGCGGATGTGGTTACGAATAAAACCGATGTAAAAAAGGAGATGTGCGCCCCCTTAGAGGAAACCCAGAACGTTGATGAGCCCGAAGACGAACCGACGCCGGAAGAACAGGGCTTTGCCGCAGGCTATGAACAGGGTATGGCCCAGGGACTTGAAAAAGGGCTGGCAGATGGTCATGCCAAAGGCTATGGAGAGGGGCTGGCAAAAGGCCGGAAAGAGGGATTTAAACAGGGGGAGACCGACGGATTTACCAAAGGCGAAGCCGCTGGTTTTGAAAAGGGACTGGAAGAGGGGCGAGATGTCGGAAAACAGGAGATTGTCCAGGAAATGACCCAGGTCCTGGATCCTTTTCGGCAGGCATTGGAAACCGCAGACCAGATGTTGGAAAACATGCTGGCCCGATACGAAATTCAGCTGGTAGAACTTGTCTGCCAGATTGCCGGGAAAGTGGTGATGGCCAAACTGGACTCGGACGATACTGTGATCAAGCACACAATCCTGGATGCGTTGTCCCAGCTTGCCTCCCCGGAGGAAATCGCCCTGAGTGTGGCCGAAGAAGACTATGAATATGTGGAAATGATCAAGGAGGTCTTTTTTGAGTCGGTCCGCTCCTTGACGCATATTACGGTGAATACGGACGCCATGATTCCCAAAGGGGGATGTCGCATTCAAAGTGCCGGAGCTACGATTGCCACGGATCCGGAAACCAAACTTAAGGCGGTTTATGAGGCCATTGCCCAGGCGGGGGTATGATGAGCGATTTTTTTAAAAAAGTGGATTTTTCCGTTTATGCCAGGGCTGTGGAAAAGGTTCGAACCGTAACCCCCGAAGGCCGGGTGTCCCAGGTGATCGGGTTGATTGCCGAAGGGGACAGCCTAGGCCTTGGCGTGGGGGGTGTGTGCCGTATAATCAATGACTATGGATTGGACGTGATGGCCGAAGTGGTGGGTTTCCGGCAAGAAAAAGCGCTGCTCATGCCCTTTGGTGATATCAGGGGAATCAGCATGGGAAGCCGCATTGTGCCGGTATGCTCTTCCCCCATGGTGCCGGTGGGCGATGAGATGCTCGGGCGCGTACTGGACGGAATGGGAAATCCCATTGACAATAAGGGCCCTATTTCAGGCTCAAGTTCCTATTATCTGTATGGAAAGCCCCTGGGACCTCTGCAACGAAAAAGGATCAAAGATCCCCTTGATGTCGGTATCGGGGCCATTAATTCCATGATAACCCTAGGCCGGGGACAGCGGGTGGCCATCATGGCCGGCTCCGGTGTGGGAAAAAGTGTGCTCATGGGCATGATGACCAAGCATACCAGTGCGGATGTGGTGGTGATCGG
>NZ_DDYV01000179.1:0-450 GCF_002348205.1 Desulfobacter sp. UBA2225
AGGTATCGGAATACTGGATGCCCGGCCTTGGCGGCAAGAAGATGACAGAGCAGCACGCCGAAAATACCGCCCGGGTCCTCAGTGAGGTCAATCCGCACTATATCCGGTCCCGGCCCTTCAGGCCCGCTCCCGGCACACCGATGTCCGACCAGGTCAACCAGGGGCAGATCACCCTGCTTGATCCCCGGGAGCAATTGCTTGAACTGCGCCGCATGGTCCGGAACCTGGATGTAACATCCAAGGTTTGCTTTGACCACATGGGCAATTACTGGCGAACAGCCTCGGGCGAACTGGTCTTGCATCATAAGTATGAAGGATATCAGTTCCCGGATGAGAAACAGACGGTCCTGGACCGCATCGAACTGGGTCTTGCCTTTAACCCCAAACCTGTCCGGCTGCTTCATCTGTAGTGTTTGATGTCAAATTTCGGGCTTGGTCATAACATCGGCC
>NZ_DDYV01000179.1:501-10305 GCF_002348205.1 Desulfobacter sp. UBA2225
CGGATGGCCTAAAATATGACCAATGGTCAAATTTCAAACGACTCATATGGAGGATTCTGTTCAGGTGAATTTTCTTTCTTGCCAACGCCCCCAAACAATTATATACTTTTCGGATTCTTTCACAAAGGGTTCGTCTTCTCAACCGCTCAGGGAATGCACCCATATAAAATACGCCGATGCTATTTATCATACGCTTTCTTTTCAAGTTAAAACGTCAAACCGCCCTGGTGAACGGCTATATCAAAAAAGGCGGATTTACCCTCATTGAATTAATGATCGTCGTTGCCATTATCGGAACACTGGCCGCCATTGCCACGCCAATGTATATTAATATTAAAGACAAGGTCCGTGTGACCATTGCCATTTCAGACATTAAAACCATTGAAAAATCGCTACTGGTTTATTACTTTGACTTTGATAAATTTCCATCTAACCTTGCGGCAGTCGGCATGGATAATTTGACGGACCCCTGGGGTAACCCATATCAATATCTTCCCGTGGAAGGGACCCCGAAAGGAAAATTGCGAAAGGATCATTTCATGGTGCCTGTAAATTCAGATTATGACCTGTACAGCATGGGGCCGGATGGAAAGAGTGTGGCCCCGTTTACAGCCAAATCCAGCCGGGATGATATTGTCAGGGCCAATGACGGCGGGTTTGTCGGGCTTGTTTCAAATTATTAATGGAGAACAGAATAGATGCGAATCGGACGATCCCTGTTTCAAAGCAAAGTGGGCAGAAGAATTTTTATTTTGTTTGTGATGTGTGCGCTCATTCCCATTCTGTGTCTGTCTGTGATTTCCTATATCCAGGTGTCAGTCCAGCTTAAAAAACAGAACGCAAGAGATCTACAGGATGCGGCCAAAGTCCATGGCATGGCCATTTATGAGCGACTGCTGCACCTGGAAAGAAATATGCAGCTAAGACTGTTAAAATCTGACCACTCAGATGCCTTTACCAAAAAATTTCTTCCGCACTTCAATGCCATGGGACTGATTGACAGTGCAGGGCAAACTGAACGCTTGTTCGGCCAGTTTCCAGCTTTTTCAGATGCGTTTCTCAAAAAAGCCGCCAGTGTATCCCAGGAAAATACCGCCTTGATCTTTGAAAACAACGATAAGGAAAAAGCGGCTCCGGCCAAAGCGTATATGATAATGAAAGCTGACAAAACAGATACCCTGGTCGGAGAAATCGATACGCTGTATCTGTGGGGAATCGGACATCAAAATATCCTGCCGCCCATGACGGATCTATGTATAATGGATCAGTACCGGAAGGTTCTGGTTTCATCATTTCCCCTTACCGAGGAGCTGCGCCGAGATCTGGCCAGGGATACCGAAAATGACCAAGTCCGGCTATTAGAGTACAATGATCAAGGAGAAAATTATTTTGTCAGTTACTGGTCCATGTTTTTAAAATCAAACTTTGATGCACCGGTATTGAACGTGCTTTTAAGAAACCGCCAGAAAGAAGCGCTCAGCGCATTAGCCCAATTTAAAATTATTTTTCCCTTGGTCATTCTGCTTACGGTATGGATCGTTCTCCTGCTGAGTATTGTCCATATACGCAAAAGTCTGGTCCCCCTTGAAGAAATAAAAAAAGGAACCCAGCGAGTGGCCCGGCAGGACTTTAATACCCCTGTCGAGGTAACAAGCGATGACGAATTTGAAGAGGTCGCCCAATCGTTTAATATCATGGCAGAACAACTCAAGCGGCAATTTGAAGATCTGAATACGCGGTCTAAAATTGATCGGGAGATTTTATCTTCACTGAATACCCCGCAGATCATCAACACAGCATTAAAACGAATGTTTCTTTTTTTTGAATGTCATTCTGTCACCCTCTGTCTGGCCGTTGAAAAAAAACCGGAAACCTTTCACGGATTCATCCTGACGGATTTGAAAAGGAGAAAACCAGATGAAATATTTTTCGATCTGTCCAAAACCGATCTGGAAGAACTGGCAAAAATAGAGGAGCATTACATTGTTTCCGATCAGGGTTTAGTCAGGCGAATAGCCGCCAAGGCAGGTGTTGCCATTGACGAGTACCTGGTGGTACTCCCCATGATGATTGACGAAAAGCTCAAAGGGATCATCACACTTGGATATGAACAAGAAAAATCATTCTTGAACAACGAACTCAAACATGCCCGTCAAATTACCAATCAGATCACCGTGGCTTTGTCCAATTCTTTTCTGGTGGAAGAAATGGAACGGCTGAATGTAGGGACCCTGGAAGCCCTGGCAAGAACTGTGGACGCAAAATCTGCCTGGACGGCCGGTCACTCCGAACGGGTCACAACGCTTGCCATGAAGATCGCCGGTGCCATGAACATGGAACACCAGGAAATGGACAACCTGCGCCGGGCAGCCTACCTGCACGATATTGGCAAAATAGGCATCCCTTTGTCGATTTTGGATAAACCCGGCCGTCTTACCGACGAAGAGTACGATATCATCAAAGATCATCCATCCATAGGGGCAAAAATTCTGGAACCAATCCACGCATATGCTGAAACCATTCCTATTGTCCACCAGCACCATGAAAAATTCGACGGTACCGGATATCCAGGGCGCCTTGCCGGTGAAGATATCTGTATAGGCGCCAGAATCCTGGCTGTTGCCGACGTATATGACGCAGTCGTCTCTGACCGGCCATATCGAAACGGCTGGCTCAAGGAAAAATCCATAAAAATGATTACAGACAATTCCGGAACCCATTTTGACCCCAAAGTGGTGGATCTCTTTCTGGCAGTCATTTCAGATCTGGGATTGACCTAATAATCCAAAAAGTTGAGAATCTCAGAACCCGCGCTTGAATTCTCCCTTTTGTTTTAAAACCGTATATTTCAAGACCTGCCATCTTGCGTATAATTATTAAATCATACGACTCTTCTTGACAGGAAATATCTTTATATTCTATACGGTTATCGTAATTGTTAGATGTTAACAGCTTTCACGGCAAGGCTTTTGCCTGCGGTGAAATCAAATTGAACAGTGGAATCAACGGAATACGAAAATGAAAACAGGCAATATTAAAAAACAACTGACTATTTATCTGCAATTAGTCCTGATTCTGATTTTCTCTCATGTATCAGGCGTTGTCACATATGCCGCAGAGGAGAATGCGGCAAAGACCCATGATGAAGCGATTCAGCTTCAGGTGCTTGAATGTTTGAACCTGATAGCCGTATCCTTAACCCATATCATGACTTACAATGACAAGGTTATTCTGGATCAGGAATACAATATGATCATCAATAACCTGAATTTAAGCAACATCCCTGATGCCGACCTCATCACGCTGCTCCAGGAACTCATGGATCTGCTTACCTCCTCAAAAATCAATGATTATGACCGGGAATATCTTCTCAAAGATTTTGATAGAAATGTTCAACACGAACTTAAAAACAGAGTCACAGCACTTGTTTTTGATACGGATGTTGTCATCAATCCCTACAACACGATTTTAGCGGCCTTTGTCGCAACAGGCTCCTTCTATTTTAACTACCGATCCCAAATGAACACATACATTAAAGAAAAAGAGACAGGTAAGTGGGCCATTGAATCAAAGACCATGCAGGAACTTAACAATTTCTACAAAAAATTGCTCAAATACTCCTGGACGCTCATGAGAAAATACAACTTGCCCGATACATGGCGACTGGATGAAAAACAGCTGAGGGACTATACCAATATTTTAAAAGAGCCTGATCTTACCAAACGCTGCAGGAAATTAGAGCGGATTGAAACCAGCTTTCAGAAGTTTCCGCCATACTGGTACTACCGGGGCCAGTCAGCCCAGGAAATCGGCCGCACCAAAGAGGCTCTCCACTGCTTCCTCCAATTCCAGCAGATACACCAGGGAATTCTAAGAAAAGACCCGTACGCCGCTTCCGTTGCCATGTGCAAAACAATGCTCATGAAAAATTCAAATTCTGATGCGGTAAAACGCGATCTGGCGCTGATTGTGTCCAATTCCGATGATAATGACTGGGGAAACCTCCTTTTTGCAGCCCTCCAGTACGGTCACCTGGGGGATTCCGATACCGCAGGCAAGCTCATTTTACGTAATCTGGACAACGGGCACACAGCCTTCATCGACACGCCCGACATGGTTAGAACTGTTGGGCCTGCGTTGCTGTTAAACACCCCAAAGGATGTGTTCAATCGCATCATCGACGTGATTCTTAATAACGATACGGTTAAAAATTACGATGTGCTCTGGCTCTACGGTCAGACCCGCAACAGCGATATTTTAAAGAAGATACGCCTTGAATTTGACAGGGTTTTGCTCCAGACCGCAGGCAAGTCATTTTTAAATCCTCTGAATATTTTCAAAGATAATAACCTGTTAGTGTTCTTGCCAACACGCTGGGTGAACGGCACTTCGCTGGTGACATTGAAACTTCAGGACGAGTCTGGAGAAAAAAAGCTCAACCCTTCGGATACCGAAATACTGGATAATTTCCCCGAAATGACCCTGTTGACCTTTAAAGATGTATTGTCAGTGAAACAACTTATAAAGAAAAAACAGGCCGCTGACATATCAATAACATTTATTCATGAAAAGCTAGACAGGGATAAAAGGGATATAAAAGATTACACCATCGAGATGGTGTTTCAGTCGGATATCGTCACTTCCAAGGAAGCGTCGGAAAAAGAGATGAAGTACCTCAATACCCTGTTTGAAGGGAGAATCCCTGAAGCTATGAAGACAGAAAAGAAAAAAGCCGACAAACGATTGACTGTCTGGTTCAGCAAAAAGAAAATAATTTTAAACGGCGAGGCCTTTGACTGGAATGATGACGGCTTGATCATAAATCAGAAAAAAGCTCCCATTTCCAGCTCAGCCTTGAAATGAGCATGTCATGATGCCAGGGATCTTATAGTAACGGGACATGGGCACCTTGAATTTTTTCAAGGTGCCCTTATCGAAGCCGTTGTCAGAACCTTATGCGTAGTCCCCACGCATTGAGCTTGCCTATGTCACGACCCGCGTGATCAGATACGGACAGGGTCCACTCTCCTTTGGCGGATTCGCCGATGAGAGGGGATAAAGCGGGAGTCGTGCCTGTGTCGAATGTACGGATCAAGTTATCCCGATTGCCTCCGGTCCGCTCGTGTACGGTTACTGTCTTCCCGGAAGGCGCCGAGAGCACCACTCGCAGATCACCGATATAGGTATGGGTAATATCCACCTGGAGTTCGAGTTCCCGGACCGCACCCGCCCGACCCATCTCCAAGGTGTGGTAAATACCCTGGGCATCATTATCGGGAATGTGTAGAGCGGGTGCCGCCTTGAGTTCCTCCCACTCATCCGCCTCGGGCGCGATCTCTAATGTCCAACTACGCAGGGTGCCTTCATCAATCCGCGCATGATCCGAGACCGACAGCCGCCACTCCCCAGCAATCGACTGGCCAATAAGACCCGCCAGAGCGCCGGTCGACTGTACCTCGTAGCGGCCATGGAGGTCTTGTTTGGAGGCACCACTACGATTGTGTAGGGTGATCTGGGTACCGGCAGGTGAGATGAGATCGACTTTGAGATCCCCGATATAGGTATGCCGGATATCAACTTCCACCGCCACAGTTCGGATTCTGCCTGCTTGGGTCAGTGAGATGGCGTCATAAACACCGGCCGGATCCTGGTCGGGAATCGCCAGGCCGGGCTTACTCTCAGCACGAATCAAACCGCTTTCATCAGGCTGACCCAAAGCGCCGACGATCACCAGGGCAAACTCCTGATTTGCTTGCGGTACGTTGGATGCCACCACCTCAATACGCCAGGAACCGGGCAAAGGCGTGGTGACCTGCACCATTTCGACATTGTTATTGGCATCCATGGTCAAGGTTCCGTCGCCGGATGCGTTACCGACATGGCGTTTACCGTCTGGTGCCGTCAAAATGAGGTTCAGGTTGTTGACCAGATGCTCGCCGGGATAATCGCTGTACGCCATAACCACCCGTAGCGGGATGGCGTCGCTCTGGATCAATATCTCGCGTGACCATATCTCACCGGTGCTGAGGCCCTGCGCCACATCAATGTATTCGATTGCCGAAGATGCCTGGGGCGCCAGTGCACCATCCAGATCCAGACGCCCAAACCCCTGCTCGTTATCACAGACGGCCCCCGCGTTGCCGATATCTGGAAGCCGTTTACTCCCGGCAATCAACGTCGCCTTGATTAGAGCGGCGGAAGGATTGGCAATACCCTTGTCACGTCGCAGGAACTGCCTGACCAGGGTGGCGGCCCCGGCAGCCAGGGGTGTGGCCATGCTGGTTCCCCCCATATAAAAATACTTGCGGGAACCGGGAAAAGCCGCCCAGGCATTGTTGTTTGCTGCAATCCTGCTGGAGCGGGTGGAGAGCACGAATGTGCCGGGCGCCACCAGATCGGGCCGAATTCGCCCATCCTGGGTGGGCCCCCGGCTACTGAAGGCCACTACCTGTTCAGGGTTGTCCGCCATGGGTGCGTTACGGTAAGGCGCAACCGGGTAGTCGTCGGACCACCATAAACCGTATTGCTCGCCATTAAAGTTGGAACGTTCGTTTTCGCTCGCGCCCACACAGATGCAGTTCTTGGCCGTGGCGGGAGAGGTAACGCTCATGGGGTTGATTTTTCCGTCTCCATCCTGGTCCGTACCGTCATTTCCGGCGGCAACCAGCACACAAAAGTCCTTGTGCTCCCACACGAAACGATCAAGCTGTTCGCTCTGAGCGTCGTACGCACCGGGATCACCCCCACCCCACGAATTCGAGTGAATGCGCGCATTGTGAGCGTAAGCGTCGGCAAAGAGGGTGGAAATATTGTCGGGGATACCCGATAGCAGATAACGACCAATCGAACCGTAATAGCTGGAATCCTCCCATTTCATCTCCTGCTCAATGGCCTGGAATACCAGTCTTGCCCCATGGGCCAGGCCGCGGATGGGCCCCTCTGTGCCGCTCAAACCATCGCTGGAGCTGCCGTCGCCGAGCACGGAACCGGCAACATGTGTGCCATGACCGCTGTCAAGATCGGCAGAGCCATCGTCGGCCCCGGGATTTTTGATGTAGGGTGCATAATAGGAGTTGATCGGGTAACTGAGCATCGCGTGTATTCGGCCGCTGAAATCCGGATGTATCGAGTTGGCGTCACCGGTATCCAACCCGGTATCACACACGGCCACAACTTCTCCTGATCCATCCAGGTTCAAACCGGTTGCACCGGTAGCGATGGCCGTTCGCATCAACCTTCCGGCCACATCGTTGCTGGTCCGCTTGAGACTATGCTCCCGGATCAAACGTACACCGTGGACCGCGGCCAGATCCCGAATCCGCTTTATCCCTCCTTTTCCAGCAGGAACCCTCAAAATCATCATCCGTGCATCCGGATCCGACCGAAGAATCTCGAAACCAAGGGCCTGCACCTGTGGCTCAGCCTGCTGCTGGGTTTCGCTGTCAAAAAACGTCACCGAATACATCCCCGGCATCACCCGGGTCCGGGGCAACTCACCCTGCACCTCATCCTTTTTCCGCTTGACCCCGGACAAAACGGATGGGGCGACCCGATCCTTGTGGCTCAAATGTCCTGACCAACGCACGTACGGAAGGGCGGCAATGCGTGAGATACATGCCTCGTCCGCACGCACGACATAGCTGAACGAGGCGTGTGGAACCTGTAGCTTGCCGCCTGCGGCCTCGACGCCCTGCAGCCATTCCTGTTTGATGGGGCCTATAAACTGGACCAGATAGTGATGCATTCCCGGCGATAGCTTTCCCTCTCCCTTATAAGCAGGATGAGCCCGCATCCGCCCCCCCGAATCCAGACGCGGCAGCTCAGTATCGATATCGCGCTGGCCCGCAGGAAGCAGGTATTGGTCCGTGATGTCCTCCACAGGATAACGGCTGGCCAGCGAGTCCGCCAGCTCCTGGGGCAGCCGAGTCAGTAAAAAACCAGCATAGCGTTCGATGACAGGAATTTGATCGGAAAGTTTATCCTGTTCCGATCCGGAGCAAAAAACTTTTAATGTACGTTCCATGATGGACCTCTCGATTCTAACAGGTAAATGATAGTGATCGTTTATGACCTTCTAACTGCCTTTTGATATCGGTCTCAATAATACCGATCTTTCCTAACTGCAGATTAAACTACAAGTCCTATATTTGCTCTCCGGCACTGCAATTTGGTCTATATCCAAAACGTTAGGTTCATTCGGTGTGCGGTGTTCTTAGAAGTGAGTCAAATGTAATGGATTTCCAAACATTTGGCAAGTCTTAGACCCAGCCTGATGGAGGCGAAGGGTGTAGCGGTAGTGCAACGGGGTACCGGCGACGGTGCTTCGAAAGGAAGCCGCCTTGCTGAGGCAAGGTACTGGCTTGATACGAGGGGTCAACCAGCAATGGGAGGAATTCTTTGGATCAAGCAATGTCATGTTTTATGGCTGGACAATAGGAGCCGTATGAATCGAGAGGTTCACGTACGGTTCTGAGAGGGCCTGGGGGTGAGATTCCTCCGGGCTACTCACCTGGGAGGGACGCCCCGCGAGGGGCGTCCCTATCCCTATTAGCCCTATTTTTTGAGTTTTTGTTGAAAAAGTTTCAAATGGAACGGCTCGTGGCAAAAAGGATTATTCCGCATGGGCCATCTCGTTAGCAATCATTTCCGCCTGTTTCAGCACCGTCTCGGTTGCCAGCTTCTGCATATCCGGCGGGTAGCCATACTGACGCAAGGTTCTCTTGACGATGACCTTTAACTTGGCCTTAACGCTTTCCTTGATGGTCCAGTCAATGGAGGCGTTTTCCCTGACCCGTTCAAAAAGCACCACGGCAAGTTCCCGTAATTTGTCTTTTCCCATCACATCGCGGGCGCTGTCGTTATTGGCAATGGCAGTATAAAAGGCATACTCAAAGTCGGAAAGCCCCATTTCCTGAGGTTCTTTATCCATCTCCCGGATATCCTTGCCCAGGGCGATCAGCTCTTCGATGACTTCAGCCGCCGTAATGATTTTGTTGTGATATCTCTTGATGGAATTCTGCAACATTTCCATGAGGGATTTACCCTGGATCAGGTTCTTTTTTGTCCTGGCCTGTATCTCGTCATCCAGAAGTTTTTTCAGGACCTCCAAGGCGATATTTTTATGTTCCATGTTTTTCACTTCCAGAAGAAAATCCTCTGAAAGAATGGAGATATCCGGCTTTTTCAGGCCGGCGGCATCAAAGACATCGATAACCTGTTCACTCACCAAGGCCTTGTCGATAACCTGCCTGATCGCGGTTTCGATCTCCTCATCCGTTTTCCCCGTCCCTGAACCTTCAAACTTGACCAGGCGTGATTTGACCGCCTGAAAAAAGGCGACCTCATCCTTGACATCCATTGCCTCTTCATGGGGGACGGCAATGGCAAAGGCCTGGGACAGGGCTGTCACCTCGTTGATAAACCGTTTCCTGCCGTTTTCCAGGCCAAGAATGTGCTCTTCAGCCGCCAGAATCAGGGAAAGTTTTGCGCCTGTATCCGATCCAAAATAGTCTTCATAGGCAAAACCGTGGAACATCTGGGATACGACCTCCAGTTTCTCCAGCATCATCTGAACCGCCTGTTCCTGGGCGATGGCCGGATCACCCTTGCCCCCGCTGTCCGAATAAAACGACAAGGCCTTTTTCAGGTCCGCAGCAATACCCAGATAGTCAACAACAAGGCCGCCGGGTTTGTCCTTGTAGACCCGGTTCACCCTGGCGATGGCCTGCATCAGGTTATGGCCTTTCATGGGCTTGTCGATATACAGCGTATGCATGCTGGGCACATCAAAGCCGGTCAGCCACA
>NZ_DDYV01000042.1:0-15621 GCF_002348205.1 Desulfobacter sp. UBA2225
AACCTGCGCTGGGTTAATAAGGAAAACTCGTGATGTTGAAGATGCTTTCTGGCAGGATGATGCTGCTTTTGATGAACAAAATTGAGAATCGACATAGTCGTGCTACCTTTGGATAAACTTCGGACGCGATTATACTACACGATTCTATCTAAAATATCAAGTCGTATGACCGGAACTATAATTGGCTGTTAAAAACTTTTTGAAACCTTTCTTTGGCATCATGAACCTGTTTTTCCGCTTCTAATCTTTGGGTGATATCTTCAACAATGCCCTCTAAATAAAGTGGAGATCCATTTTCATCCCTGACGGTTTTTAAATATAAATTTGCAATAAATTGTGACCCGTCACGTCGACGGTAATGATTCAGGTGATGTGTCATTCCATTTGTATTTATTTGTTCGGTTACAATGGAGTCTCTTTTCTCACTACGTACATAAATCTGTTCAGCAATGCTGTGAATGGATTTTAGCACTTCATCCGGCGATGCGTAGCCAAGCATCTCTGCAAGTGCAGCATTTACTTCTATGAAACGTCCTTCTGGTGTAGAACGAAAGATCCCAAGAGGGGCATTTTCAAAAATGGTTCTGAATTTTTGCTCACTTTCTTTTAATGCAATTTCAGCTTCAATTCTATCAGTCACTTCCGATAAAGTAAAAACCAGTCCGTCAACCTGCCCAGATTCTGTTTTTGTCGGGATCAAACTCCAATCCCAGTATGTTACACCTCGCTCTGCCTGGTTGGGAAATTCAAATGGTTTTGCAGCCACAAAATATTCTTTTCCTGTTTTTACAACAGTTTCAAAAATGGTTTGATTCTCTTGATGTGGATACAAATCAAAATGATTTTTTCCTGGGAAAAAGGACGGTGGCTGTTTGTATGAATCAGCATAGGCTTGATTGACCCAGAGAAAGTTAAAAGCAGAATCAAGGAAAACAGCCATTATATGTGTGTGTTGAAGAATCGCGGACAGAAGTTGGTTTTTTTCATTTAACTGGCTTTGACTTTGAATGATCAGTTCTTCAGCACTCTTTTGTTTTGTAATATCTTGGATGACACCAATGACTTTTAAAGGTGCCCCGGAGTCGTTTCTAACCAATTCGGCGATCGATTTTATAATTCGCCGTTCATGGCCAGATACAGGATGAATTTCAAACTCAAGGTCATACGGTTTGTCATTTTCGATTAAATCAATAAGTGCCTGATGGATCCGCTCACGATCTGGGATACATTTTTCTATTTCATCCGTTGAAAAATTTTTATTCTCAGGATCGAAACCATATATGCGTTTGGTTTCTTCTGATCCCCAGAATATTTCACTGCCAATATCATATTCCCAATTGCCAACATGTCCCATTTCCTGGGCTTTTTTGTAGCGCTGTTCGTTTTCAACCAAAAGGGTTTTGTTTCTTTCACGGACCTCGATCATTTGGTTGGCTGACTCAATAAGGGGCTCAAATTCAACAAGACTTAATTCATCTGATTTTATTTTAATGGATTGGTTTGCCGCTACTTTAAAAAATCGGGTAAAGACTTCAAAATTATATTTTAATCGATGGGAAATAAATTTTGCGATGGGATAAATGAATATAACGATCAAAAATAAAGTCAAAATAATTTTTACTAATTCTTTTATCATACCGTCAAAAAGAAGCTCTTTCTTGTGGAGCAGCTGACTTTCAATTTCATCGAGATAAACGCCGGCGCCAACCATCCATTGCCAATCGTGAACCCCTTTTATAAATGAGATCTTCGGTGAAAGGGCATTGGTTGTTGGTTTTTCCCATACATATTTAATGAAATCACCTTCTGGTGTCTCTGCGGCTCTCCGCTCCTCCTGTATCACCTTGACACCGTTCGGATCGGTCATATCCCAAATGTTTTTTTCAATGATATCTGGCTGCGTTGAATTCATAAGCGTTACGCCGTCGAAACTGACAACAAAAATATAACCGTCTTTGCCAAATCTTATCTTAGATATTCTGGCCAATATTTCCTTTTTAATATCTGATTCAACATCATCTAAATACTCGCCCGTGCCGAAAAACCAATCCATGGGTTCAAAATATTTAATATAAGCAATTTTTGGAAAATCTTTTCCTTTGTCGCCAGGTTTTGTCCAGTTATATCGATAATATCCTTCATCTTTATTCTTTGCGATTTTAATCATATCCTGAATGACAAAGTTCCCTTGTGTATCCTTCATCCCGATCATGTTTTTACCTTCAAGCTCGGGGCGATCTGCAAACAGTTGTTCTATGCCTGTTAAGTCAGTGGCGAAATAGTATCCCCGACCATGATTGAAACGGATTGGACGTAAAGCATCTTTGATCATTTTTTCAATGTCGGCACGGCTTTTTATATCGCGATTTTCATTGTATATATTTGAAGCGATGGCAATGGCTTCATCAGCTCGGTTTTTTATGTTTTTTTCTAAACGGTCCTCTGTCAAAGACTTCATATATTCTATATATTCAACAACTTTTTCAACTTCATTTTTTATTAATGCCTTTTGGTCATTTATATAAATTGTCCTGCTTTCATCGGCTTCCACTTTGAAATTGTGATATTCTCTTATAATCATTACAAAACTTGAGATTGTGATTGAAATAAAAGCAACTGAAATCATACCGATGAGGTACATATTTTTAATACTTTTTGATAGTTTCATCACTGAAGATGTCCATTCATTATTTTTTCAAAAGTGCTGTGAAAGTGTGAAAATAGAACAAAAACGTTGACCTCGGTTTTTGCTTCTATGCCTCAGGGGGATTGAAAGACCGGACCCGGGGCAGTTCATCATGCCCGGGTCCGGCAAGAATTTGATTAGTCAACCAGGATAAACTTGGACTGTTTGGCCGAGCAGATCGGACATTTTTCCGGTGCGGCGCCCAGTTCAATGTAACCGCAGACCGGACACAGGTAAAATTCGCTGACATCCAGATCTATGCCGTTTTTAACGGCTTCCAGGGCTTTTGTGTAGAGGTTGGCATGCGCTTCTTCAGCACCCAGTGCAAATTTAAACATGATTTTGGCTTTATGACCGTCTGACTCGGCCTGTTCCAGCATGGGCGGATACATGCTGGAGTACTCTTCGGTTTCGCCGTCAATGGCGGCCTGGAGATTATCGGCGGTTGACTGGATCATACCCAGGGCGGCCAAATGACCCTCGGCATGAATTCGTTCTGCTTCGGCAGTGGTTTTAAACAGTTTTGCTATATTTTTAAACCCTTCCTTTTCGGCTTTTTTTGCAAAAGCGTTGTATTTCTGGTTGGCCTGGCTTTCACCTGCAAACGACTCTTTTAGATTATCATTGGTTGTTGCCATTATTTTCTCCCTTTCTTTAAAAAAATTGATGAAAAAAGCTCTTTCTATTCGTATCGCACCTTGCTTTTTTACTATTTTCTTGAATTTTTATCAATGATTGTATCTGCTGTTAACATCGTTAACAAGTATTCGGCCAATGGGAACCTTCATCAGGTTTGGACAAGGCGGGAAAGTTGGTCAATCAGGTTCGGAAAGCATTTCAAGGTGTCTGGAAGCGAAACCATATCAAAGGTTTTGGCCTGTTTGGATACCGCTTCCCCCCATATCCGCAGGGGGGCGTATCCATAGGTTTGGCCAAGTTCGACGATCTCTTCGGCAAAGGCTTGGACATTTCCCATGATCATGGCTTCATTGAGGTATTGGCACCTGTCCAGCATCTCTTCCCTGAGCAGGGTCAACAACTCCTTGAGTTTTTCAATCGCCATGGGTGTATCGCATTTGGGCGGGGGAAAAAGGTTGAGGATTTCCTCTTTCCCTTCGGCTTGTGCCATAACAGCGTCGCAGGGCAGGGGGGGTGTCTTCCCGGCCTCGCTTTTGACATTGGGAATGGTCACCAGAAATCGGCTGCCGTTTCCCGGGGTTGAGTTCACCTCAATGGTGCCGCCCATGGCCGCCACTATTTTTTGGGATATGGAAAGCCCAATGCCGGTTCCGCCATAGGTATCAAAGTCCTGGCCCTTTTGCTGGCTGAACCTTTCAAATATCAGTCTTTTCTGGTCAGGGGCAATGCCGATCCCACTGTCTTCGATGATAAAGAAAAGTTCTGAAAACCTCTTCTCGTTTTCAAATTGCCGGTACCCGGCCGTGAGTTTGACAAATCCGGACGAGGTGAATTTAATGGCGTTTCCTGTTATATTCATCAGGGTCTGTCTGAGTCTGACTCTGTCCAGAACAATGATGGAGGGGAGCTCTTTTTCCATCTCCAGGGAAAATTCAAGCCCCTTGATCCGGGCTGTATTCGCATAGATCTGGTTGAGTTCCTTCAGCAGTCCTTCAAGATCAAATGGTGCATATTTCAGTGGAAAGCTCCCGGATTCCGCCTTTGACAGATCAAGGATATCGTTGAGCATGGCCAGAAGTGAATTACCGGCAGAACCGATGGTGGCCACATACTCTTTAATTGTCTCATCCTGGACCTCTTTATAGATGATATCGGAAAATCCGATGACCAGGTTCAGGGGCGTCCGGATTTCATGGCTCATATTGGCCAAAAACTCGCCCTTGGCCTGGCTGGCAGCCTCTGCCTTCTCCTTTGCGGCTTTGAGGGCCAGGGTCCGCTCCTTAACCATCTCTTCGAGTTTCTGCTTGTTTTTAACAAGTTCGTTCTCCACCTGGTCCTGTTTTTTGAGCAACTCGGATTTCATCCTGTCAATGGCCCGGAGCTGCTCGGTGATGCGCCTTGCCTTTTCCAGTTCTTCCGCCTGGGCCTTTATTTTTTTTTCTACTCCCTTATGGGCAAGCCGCCAGCCCCCTATCCAGATCCCGGTGCAGGCTGCAATGTAGGCCACATAGGCCCAAGTCCGCTTCCAAGGCGGTTTATCCACCTGGATTTTGATGGCCTTGCCCTTTTCGTTCCATACCCCATTGTTGTTGCTGCCGAACAGCCGCAGGGTATAGGTACCGCCGGGCAGGTTGGTGTACTTGCCGTACCGCCGGGTTTCGGTGCGGTTCCATTGGGTTTCAAAGCCTTCAAGAAAATAGGCATATTCATTGTTCGCGGGACGGGTAAAATTCAGGACTGAAAAGTCGAATTCAAAAAAATTTCGCTGCCAGGGCAGATGGATACTTTGAATGAGTTCCGGGGCCTTTCCAGTGTCAAGCGGAAGTCCTGCCTGTTCAAGGGAAAGCAGCATTACCGGCGGGACATAGGGATTTTTCATGATCCGGTCCGGATGGAACCGGTTCACCCCTGAAAGGCCGGAGAACCAGAGATCCCCCTCCCGGCTTTTCAGGGCACTATTGGCAAAAACACTGAACCTGTCTGCCTGAAGTCCGTCTTTTTCCGAGTAATGATCCAGAACCTTCCGGTTGTTGGCGTCAAAGAGATACAGTCCCATATCAGAACTCAGCCAAAGCCGTCCCCTGTCATCTTCCTGTATGGCCCGTATGGCTCCGGAGGGCAAACCCTGGGCCTGTGTGACAGGGGTAAAGATCCCGCTTTCTCTGTCAAGAAGATGCAATCCCCCATCTTCGGTACTTACCCAGAAGCGGCCCTTTACATCCTCATGGCAGTCATTGATATTGTTCCCCTGAAGACCGTTTTTTCCTTTGGTAAACCGCTGAAAGTTTTCTGTGCCGGGGTTATAACGGTTCAGCCCGACTTTTGTGCAAATCCACAGGGTTCCCTCCCGGTCATTAACAAGGTTAAACGCCACGTTGTTGCTCAGACTTCGGGGGTTGGTACAGTCGTGGACAAATTGCCGGAATCTGCCGGTCTTCTTATTGAATTGGAAGATGCCGTTTTCCAGGGTGCCTAACCAGAGCAATTCCGGATTGAGACGGTCCTGAATCAACCCCCTGATCGGCGCTCCGGCCAGCAGGGGATTCTGGTAGGTCGTTTCCAGGGTTCGGTTCTCCCGGTTGTATACATTCAGGGACCCGTCACCCGACCCCACCCATAACCGGCCGGCACTGTCCTCGCAGACCGAATATACCGAAGAGAGGGCAGAAATATTTTGTTCAACCGGGCCTGCCCTGGAAAAGTCATCTGTTCCGGGATTGAACCGGGAAAGTCCGCCCTGACTCCCGCCGGCAACCCAGATCGTGTTCCGGCTGTCCTGGTAGAGCATAAACACTGAGTTGGATCCCAGGCTTGTGCGGTCTGCGGGATTGTGGCGGTAGAGGGTAAACTGGTGGGCAAAGCTGTCCCAGGCATCTACAGGCCCTGTATTTCCCACGGTCCAGACAATGCCCTGGCGATCCATGAAAAAGTCAACGATTTTGTCCTCCCTGGGGCTTAAGGGGTTATCCGGATCATGGCGCAGGGATGTGAATGTCTCTGAATCGGTGTTAAAAATCTCCAGCCCGACAGGGTCGGTATAGGAGTGGGAAATCCAGACATACCCCCTGTCGTCGGGCATGAGCGTGTAAACATAGTTGCTGGCCAGTCCCTGGGGGTTGTGGGGATCATGGGTAAATTGCCGGGTCTCAAGGGTATGGGGATCCAGACGAAAGAGCCCGGATTTAGCCGTACCGATCCAGAGAAATCCCTTTGGTCCCTGGATGATGCTGTTGATGCATCCTGGGCCGGAATGTATTGAGGCATCCGGGGATGGCTGTCCAAAAGACCCTAAGGAAATCCGGGTAATAACCCCTGTTTTCTTATCAAGGCGATTCAGCCACCCGGCCTTGGTTCCGGCCCATATTTTGTTTTCCTGGTCAACAAAGACCGTGAAAATACTCCCGTGGCTCATGCAGTTGGAATTTCCGGGCTCGGGAAGGTAACGGACAAAGGTATTCTCAAGGGGATCGTAAAGATTTAGGCCGTTTTGGGTCCCCACCCATATCTTTCCGTCCTGGTCTTCGGCAATGGTCCTGGGGGCCCAGTTGAAAAAGTCCGAACTGATGCTGGCCGGATTCCCAGGATCATGCCGGAAATAGATAAATTTATTTAACCGCTTGTCGTAACAATTTAACCCGCCCCCAATGGTGGCAACCCAGATCCGAAAACCGGAACTGTCGGCAAACACACAGGGCGCAATATCGTTGTTGAGGGAATTCGTGCCCGATGAGAAGCGCTTCATCTTATATCCGTCCCACCGGACTATTCCTTCGGGGGTTCCCACCCAGATAAATCCGTCACGGTCCTGGGTAATGCCGCAATTATAGGATCCTGTGTCAAAGGGGTGGGAAAACATGGCCTTGAAGGCCAGGGATAAGCCTGGGCTGGATAAAATCAGGCCCGGGATTAGGGTCAGAAATAGAAGGCTGCCGGACCACCCATGGAAGATGGTCTCCCCCTTTTTACGACATTGTTCCCTGAAAAATACCGTCATTTGTTCGTTTATAGCGTTGCTAAAACCTGGTTTTCCGGATACCCCCGGTCAGTTGAGCTGATGCTGAACTCTCCTTCTGATGGGGGCCGTGAACACTATCCGGGGTTGCCTGAACATGAAATCTACCATAAAATGATAGGCATTGCCAGAACCTGGATGAAACCTTTATCAGTCAAAGGAGAACCAACATGTTCAAATTTAAGATCAACGGGTTTTTTGTGCTTTTTTTGTTTTTCCTTGCTTCCTGCGCGCTGAAACCTTTTTACCTTAAAGAGAGCGCCAGTCCGGCCGGCGTCCCTCCGGATACGGAGTTACCCTTCAGTCAATATGTTCAGGAAAGCAGAAAAAATATTGAACAGGTCCTGGGTGCCCTCCGGTTCGCACAGGGGGACAGTCCCTTTCTTGGTGACTATTCGCCTGCCCAGGCAGCTCAAATGCGGGGCCCATTTGAACGCCTTCCGGAAAACGGCAGCACAGGGCCCGGTAAAGGTAAGGGGTTTCTTCTCATTCACGGGCTTACCGACTCCCCCTACCTGATGCGCAGCATTGCCGACTCCCTGCATCAGGCTTATCCCAACGGAACCATCCGGGCTGTGCTGCTGCCCGGCCACGGTACGGTTGCCGGAGACTCCATCAAGATGAGGCATACGGACTGGATGGCCATCACCGACTATGGGGTTCGCAGCTTTGAAAAGATGGAGACAATTTCCGATCTCTACCTGGTGGGATTTTCCACGGGCACGGCCCTTGCCATTCGTCATCTGCAGGATAACCCCAAAAATCCCAAAATCAAAGGGCTGATCCTGATCTCTACAGCAGTCAAGGCCAAATCCGGTGGTGCCTTTCTCAGCCCCTACCTGCGCTGGGTTAAGGACTGGCTCGACACGTTTGAAGAACGAGACGCGGCGCGATATGAATCATTTTCCCTCAATGCCGGCGCTGAATTTTTTCTGCTCACCAAAAACATCATGAAAAGCAAAGCCCCCATTGACGTGCCGGTACTCATGGCTGTTAGTGCCGATGATGAAACCATTGACGCCAGCGCAGCCCGGCAGTTTTTCTGCGAACAGGTGACGGCCCGGCGCCGCGGTCTGATCTGGTATGCATCCCGCCATGCCGAGCGGAATATTGATCCGCCCTGTGACGACATCAAAGAAGTCAAACCGGGGCCGGTGGACCGGGAATTCCAGGGAACCCCATACCGGTTCGCCAACTACGCCCATACGGCCCTGTCCATGAGTCCTTCAGATCCCCATTACGGCGTCAATGGCAAGTATCGCCACTGCAAAGCCTATGACACTCCGCCGGATATGGAAGATTTCAATAAATGCCAGAAAGGCTCGGCCAAAACCATTTTCGGAGAAAAGGATATTGCCTCGAAAGCTGCCCAAAAAGAACTGGACTACGATTACTGGCGAAGAGGCACCTTTAATCCGGATTACCCCAGACTGGAACGGGCCATGATCTGCTTTGCCGATGAGACCTGCGATCTTCAGAGTTCACTGGAGGATCAATAAAAAGAATCTAATCAGCTGGGAAACATGTCGTCTTCAATCTCTACCGCTACGGCGCTTGTGTTCAGCAGTGCAGCAAATCGGCCCAGGGTGATGGGCAGTACGGTTTGGGCATAAAATTCAAGACTTTTGATGACTCCCTGGTAAAAGGGAATATCTTTCTTTTTGGCCTTCTCAAGGTTTTGGGCAGCGGTCACGGCGCGCCACAGCAGCATCCATGCAAAAACGGTGTCACCGGTGGCATCCTGGAACGGATGCGCGTTGGCAAAGGCGGCAAGCACTTTGGGACCCATGGCCGTGGTGCCCATGTGGATGGCCACTTCAGCTAATTTGTTTACCACCTCTTCAACCTTGGTCGCCGCTTTTTCAAGTATCGGAATATCCTTGGCCCGGACAATGGTCGTCTGCATTTCACCGAACAGATCCATGAAGGGCTTGCCCTTGTTCATGCCAAGTTTTCGACCTAGAAGATCCATGGCCTGGATGCCGTTGGTTCCTTCGTAGATCATGGTTATTCTGACGTCTCGCAGCAGCTGGGCCATGGGGTACTCTTCGATGAATCCGTAACCGCCGTAAACCTGCATGCCCTGGGAACAGACCTCAAAGGCCCGGTCTGTGACATACCCCTTGGCAATGGGGGTGAGGACTTCAACAAAGCCGTGGTATTTGGTTTTTTCTTCGTCGGTTGCCGCATATTTGGACATGTCAATGCAGTAATGGACATAGTAGATCAAGGTACGCATGGCTTCCACATTGGACTTCATCACCATGAGCTGGCGTCGCACATCAGGATGGCGAAAAATGGGAACTGATGGGGCCTCAGGATTCATGATCTCCGTCAGGTTCCGGCCCTGGATACGGTTTTTTGCATAATCCAGTGCATACATATAGGCTGCACCGGCACAGGCAAAGCCCTGGACTCCTACGAGTAAGCGGGCAGCGTTCATCATCAGAAACATGGCTTTCATGCCCTTGTTTTCTTCGCCTAAAAGGGTGCCCACGCAGTTGCCTTTGGTCCCTAAAGACAAGGAACAGGTTGAGTTTCCGTGGATGCCCATTTTATGCTCAATGCCGGTGCAGATGACATCGTTGAATTCGCCCAAAGACCCGTCTTTGTTAACTCTGTATTTCGGAACCAGGAATAATGAGATGCCTCTTGTGCCGGCAGGTGCCCCTTCAATGCGGGCTAATACGGGATGGATGATGTTTTCTGTCAGATCGTGTTCGCCGCCGGAAATGAAAATTTTTTCACCCACAATGTTGTAAGTGCCGTCGGGGTTAGGGATGGCTTTGGTGGTCAGTGCCCCGACATCTGATCCGGCCTCCGGTTCGGTGAGCAGCATGGTGCCGGTCCATTTGCCGGTGTACATGTTTTTAAGATAGGTCTTTTTCTGTGCTTCGGTACCAAAATGTTCAATAAGATGACCTGCACCCTGGGTGAGGGTGCAGTACATCATGAACGGGTAGTTGGCCCCGTTGAAATATTCCGCCGTTGCGGCGGCAACGGTGAAAGGCATCCCCTGGCCGCCCCATTGAGGATCTTCGGTGGGGGCCAGCCATTCACCTTCATTGAACAGATCAAATACGCGCTTGAAAGACGGCGGCGTGGTGACCTTGCCGTTTTCAAGAGTGCAGCCTGCCTCATCCCCTTCCTTGTTTATGGGCAGCAGCTCTTTAATTGCCAGATTTTTTGCCTCTTTAATCACCATCTCTATGGTTTTTTTGTTAAAGTCGGCGTAATTGTCGTTCAGTTCTGCAAGGGTATGCGCCTCAAGGATTTCGTGAACGACAAAATCAATGTCCCGCTGGTCGGAAATTAGCTGTGCCATGTGTCCTCCTCACTATGAAAAATGAATTATCATTCATCGCATTGATTAGGTTCCTTAGTCAAGAAATTTTTACAAACCAAGCCAATGCTGATATAACGTTCCACCATGGAACAGATACTGATTTCAGCCTGTCTTCTGGGACAGCCGGTGCGCTATGACGGCAGGTCCTGTCCCTTTAAATGCTCACTCATTGACCTGTGGCAGACCAAAGGGTTGCTGGTTCCGGTCTGTCCGGAAATGGACGGTGGCCTTCCCGTACCCCGGCCGCCGGCAGAGATCTCCCCCGGGGGCGGCCCGGGGGTGTGGGCGGGAACGGCCCGGGTGACGACTCGGCAGGCCGATGTAACGGCGTTTTTTATCAAAGGCGCACAGGCCGCTTTGGACAAAGCTGTTGCCTGTGGTATCAAAACGGCCCTTTTAAAACAAAAGAGTCCGTCCTGCGGAAGTTGCCGAATCTATGACGGCAGTTTCAGCCGGTCTCTTGTGGCGGGTATGGGTGTGACAACCGCACTTTTAAGACAGAACGGTATTATGGTGTTTGGTGAGGACCAGATAGATCAATTGCTGCAGGCCATTGCCCATAAAAAATAAAGAAACCGGGGCTGCCCGGGGGAGAAAGTCTTATGCCGGACATCATAGTTGATTCCTGGGGCATGCTCCAGGAGGAATTGTTTAAAGGTGCCTGGAATGATGCCATCCAAAGGTACCGGCCACCCTTTGTGTACCGGGGGCTGTCCGATGCATCCTACCGTCTTGAAACCTCATTGATGCGTCTGGGCGGACCGTTCTGGTCCCTTGAAAAGCATCTGCTGCGTAATTTTCGTAAATATTCCAGGGCCCAGGGGCGCGAAGAGCCTGATTCCTTCTGGCACCTTCTGGCTGTGGCCCAGCACCACGGGCTGCCCACCCGCCTCATGGACTGGACCTATTCACCCTATATTGCCCTCCACTTTGCCCTGGCCAACCTTGAGCGGTTTGACCTGGACGGGGTGATCTGGCGGGTAAATTATGAACAGGTCCATGACCGGTTGCCTTCCGAACTTAAAGGACAACTGGCCGCAGAAGGCGCCCAGGCATTTACCGTGGAGCTGCTCACCAGTATCGGCCAGGAAAGGCCGGACTGTCACGCAGGGGAAAAAACCTTTCATCAGTATGTTGAAACCTTAACCCAGTTTGATGCCCTGGGCGGGTCCGAGGAGTTCCTGCTCTTTTTTGAGCCGCCATCGATTGACGAACGCATCGTGAACCAATATGCGCTTTTTTCGGTCATGCCCAATCCATGCCGGGTAATTGATGACTGGCTGAACCGTCATGCCGACCTTTTCCAGCGCATCATTATCCCGGCCAAACTTAAATGGGAATGCCGGGATAAACTCGATCTGTGCAATATCACGGAGCGTGTGCTGTTTCCCGGCCTTGACGGGCTGGGGTCTTGGCTGAAACGCCACTACAGTCCCAAAACCTGATCCGCCACTAAACCGGGTCCAGGCAAAGCACCCGGATTTTATTTCCTGATGCCTGCCATTTGAGATCAAAGTCAAACATGCGGATACCGTATACACGATTTTCTTGCGGCACATCCGTCCGGCTCTCTTGTTGACTATTGGAAAAATGAGCACGGCAATAAGCGGGCCGTGGGTCATTTTCAAGCACCTGGGTAATGATGAGCAGCAGATTGGGGATTGCCTTTTCCCTTTCCCAGATCTGGGTGGCTGCCGTGTCTGAAAAACTCACCTGGCAACGCTTGTTGTCCGGAGCCGGTGCAAAACCGTCCCAGGCAGTGTCCAAGCGGTCTGAATAGGGCAGATAGGGTTTTATGTCCAGGACAGGCGTTTGATCCAGGATATCCACGCCGGTCAGGTGGAGCACCGGCCCTTTGACCGTAGATTCAATGCCTTCAAGCCGGACACAGGACATGCCGATGGGGTTGGGCCGGAACGGGGAGCGCGATGCAAATACCCCCACCTTTTTATTTCCCCCAAGGCGGGGCGGGCGTATCATGGCAGACCATTTTCCACCCTTTTTCACAGCCCTGTGAAAAACAAAAATCAGCCAGATATGGGAAAATTGTTCAAGTCCTCTTACAGCTTCGAGCCTTGCAAATTCAGGAAAAAACTCCAGCGTTCCCGGTGCCCCGGCCGCAAGGTTGGGCTGCCGGGGGATGCCGAATTTCTCCTTGAAACAGGTATGGATCACCCCAATGGCCTCTAAATGGACTTCCACAGGGTTTCCAGTTCGCTGATCCGTGATTCAAAATGGGATGCTGCTGCCTGCACAGGGGTAATGGATGCCATGTCCACTCCCGCTACCCTGAGTTCGTCAATGGGAAACATGGCGCCCCCGAGCTTGAGAAAGTCAAGGTAATCATCCACGGCAGGCTTTCCCTTGTCTGTTATGCGCTGGGCTATCCCTAATGCTGCCGCAAGACCCGTGGCATATTTATAAACATAAAAGGAAGAATAAAAATGGGGGATGCGCAGGCATTCCAGGGTAAGGGCCTCGTCAATGACCATGTTATCGCCGAAATATACGGATAAAAGGTCTTTATACACGGAAGTGAAGGTTTTAATGGTCAGGGGCTGGTTTTCTCCTGCCAGGCCATGGATGATATGTTCAAATTCGGCAAACATGGTCTGGCGAAAAAATGTGCCGCGGATATTGTCGATTTCCCGGTTCAGTATGTAGGCCTTCATTTTGGGGTCATCCCTGTATTTTTCCAGAAGATGCCGGGCTAAAAGCGCCTCATTCAGGGTGGAGGCCACCTCGGCCACAAAAATCGTGTAACCGTGGGTGGGGTAGGGCTGGGCTTTATTGGCAAGAAAGGTGTGCATGGAATGCCCTGCCTCGTGAATCATGGTGAACACGCTGTTAATGGAATTGGGATCATAGTTGAGCAGGATATAGGGGTTGGAATCGTAACACCCTGACGAGTAGGCGCCGCTTCGTTTGCCTTTGTTTTCATATCTGTCCACCCAGCCCTCAAGCAGACCCGGCTCCAGGGTGCGGCAATAGTCTTGCCCTAGTGGCGCAAGCGCCTCAATGCAGGTCGCAACCGCCTGTTCATAGTCCATGTGGAAGTCAATATCAGGGACAAGCTGTACATAGGTGTCGTACATGTGCAGTTCGTCAACACCCAGGGCCTGTTTTCTGAAATCAAGGTATCGGTAAAGGGGTGAAAATGCTTTTTTTACATTGATAATCAGGTTGTCATACACATCTTCCGGGACGTTGTCCGCAAACAGGGCAGACGTTCGTGTCGAATCAAAATGCCTCGCCCTTGCCCAGAACAGGTCCTTTTTTACTGAGGCGGCTAATGTAGCGGCAATGGTGTGCCTGTGATCATGGTATGTCTGGTAATACTGCTCAAAGACCGTTTTGCGAAAGCTTCTCTCTTTATGTCCCAGAAAAGTGATAAAGTTTCCGTGGGTCAAAGGAAGCACGTCGCCTGCGGGCTTTTTCACTTTACCGAACTTGAGATCTGCATTGTCCAGCTGGGAGAAAATTTTCTGGGGGGCGCTTAAGCTTTCGCCGGCCATTGCCAGCAGCTGTTCGGTTGGTGCATCCCTTGTGTGGGGAATGTACCGGATCATCTGTTCCAGGTAAAACCGGTATGGTTTAAATGCTTCTTTATCAAGAACTGTCGTCAGTTCATCTAAGGGGATGGCCTGAATTTCAGGCGAAATAAAGCTTGAGGCCTCCCCGATGCGGGTGTAAAGATTGGAGGCGCGCTGGAAAAGACCTTCATTGTCCGACTGGGTTTTATCTTCATCGTTTTTCAGGTGGGCAAATGTATACAAAGCATCCATATCCCGACCGACACTGTGGTC
Organism: Desulfobacter sp. UBA2225; assembly: GCF_002348205.1. Lineage (NCBI taxonomy): Bacteria > Pseudomonadati > Thermodesulfobacteriota > Desulfobacteria > Desulfobacterales > Desulfobacteraceae > Desulfobacter > Desulfobacter sp. UBA2225. The sequence continues at coordinate 14,490 of NZ_DDYV01000042.1, forward strand.
GAACTCAATGCAGGCTAAAAGGATATCAGGTCCCTGGGAAAGGGTCCCCTTGAACTTGTCATAGGTGGGTATTTTTTTTTCCAGCGCCTGGAAAAGCGATTCCCACGCCCCGGTGGTTTGAAACATGGGTGACAGATCCCAGCAGTCACTTTGAAGGACCTCTTTTCTCGGGGTGTTCGGCTGATGAACCATAAAAAACTCCTTTGGCTGGTGGATAAATCAGTTACAGATATCTGGTTAGGGTATTGCGCAGGTCTTGTCAAGAATGAAGCCCACTGTTTAATCTATCGAATGATCTGTATCGTGCCGTCTTTACGGGCAGGTGCGGGCGATGCTTTGCCGATAAACCCGACAGCCGCGCAAGCGCAGATCGTGTTCTCCTTTGGGATGCCCATTTCAAGCAGATATGCACGGATGCTCGGATCATCCCGAAGCCAGTGAAGTTGATTAATATAACAGCTTCCCAGCCCAAGGGACTGAGCCCCAAGAAATATGTTCTGAAGCGCCAGGGCACAATCTGCCATCGCATTTTCGTAATTGGGTTTATTGGAGGCAATAATGAGTGTTGGGGCGTTGTGGTAGAAGTTATAGCCTTCCTGTTTTGACCGCTTTTTCATGGCATGCTTTCCGGGGTAATCGTCATCAGGGATCCAATGTTGAAATCCTTCACAAACCAGCCGGTTTAAGTGAAGAAGCACACTCTTTTTCTGAATGGCAGTAAACAACCAGCTTTGGTTGTTGCCGCCACTGGGCGCCCATATTGCAGCATCAAGCAGCGCATCCAGTTGTTCTGATGATATTTGCTGTTCAGTAAATTTGCGCGTACTTCTTCGTTCATGAATGCAATTTAGGACCTCGTTATTTAAACTCATATCATCTCCTCCTGCCGAATATATTGGCTTCAGACCCCTAAAAAAAGAACGTTGATAATCAATGAATTCTTCCAAATGAATTCTTCCAATTGATCACACATTTTAATATTATAAATGCACAATGCTCCAACTGACAACAGGTTGTTTTGATGTTTGCCAAGCTCTAAGGCAAGTCTTTTATATATAAGTTTGAATAAATTTTTGAATTTATTCATAGTATTTTTCGGATTAAGCCAGGGTCTTGATAGACCGGGTCGGCT
>NZ_DDYV01000019.1:0-10600 GCF_002348205.1 Desulfobacter sp. UBA2225
ATGCGGCAAAGGGAGGGGCTGCCTCCGCCCTGTCCGTGGACCGGGCCGAAACCGCCATTACCTGGGTCAAGGAAAATCTGGCCTTAAATCAGTTATCGGCATCATGCCACACCCAGGTCCAGATGGATACTTTTGATTTCCTGAAAAAAGCCCTTCGACTTGAACACAGATACGATCTGGCTGTGGTGGACCCACCCTCCTATTCCACAACGCGCCTGGACAACATGCACTTTGATATTGCCAAAGACTATCCGTTTTTGCTTAACCAGGTGTTCAAGCTCATGCGCTTGGGGAGCACGGTCTTTTTTTCCACCAACCACCAAAATTTTTTGTTGGATGAAAACAAGCTTGATGCCGCTGATATTAAAGAGATCACCCAGGAAACAATCCCTGAGGATTATGTTTCCAAGAAAAAACAGATCCACCGGTGCTGGCGTATCACTTGTTAGGGATATTCAGGATGCAGGCATTGAAACAGGTTCCGGCTTCCAGAAAATATTTTCGGGTCTACATATTGTGTGCCCCCATTTCTTCAGATTTTTCAAACTTTGTTGTGGGCTATGCCCGGCAGTTGATGTGTCAGGTCAGCCCACGGCTGCTATAAGAAAGGAGTGCCCATGGATAACTTGCTTGATCATCCGTTAATTGAGCAGCGTTATTTTTTTCCCCGCAAGGGTTTTTTTGCTGATCCTTTTTGGGTTGATGTTGATGGCGCAAGATTAGCCTGCAGCTATCATGAAATTAATCCCGAGGCGAAAACGCTAGTACATTTTCACGGCAATGGTGAGATTGTTGATGACTGGCAAGGTGATTTTGTCTCCTTGATTCATCAGATGGGCTGTAATTGTTTGTTGGCGGAATTGCGCGGTTATGGACAATCAAGCGGTCGGGCGCAATTGGGTAAAATGATCTGCGATGTAGCGCCAACCATCGAAGCCTTAAAACGTAATCAGAAGGATTTGATTTTTTTCGGCCGTAGTGTTGGTTCTATTTTTGCTCTTGAAGCCGCAGCCCGTTTTCCTGATGCCGCCGGGCTGGTTCTTGAAAGTGCTGTTGCCGATGTGCTTGAGCGTTTGCTGTTGCGTGTTCACCCTGATGAACTCAATGTTGATTTCTCTGCTTTACGCAACGCAGTGGACCAGCAGCTTAATCATCAGCAGAAAATAGCCTCATTTAAAGGCGATGTATTGGTGCTGCACACCGTTAATGATGGCTTGATTGATGTCAGCCACGGTAAGCGGCTTTATGATTGGGCGCCAGGGCGTAAAACGATTAAATTGTTTGATCGGGGCGATCACAACAGCATTATGATGTTTAATGCCGATGAGTATTTTTCTTGTTTGGAAAGTTTTATTCGTGGTTTGAGCTGATGCATGGGCTTACCTGCCGATCACGCCGATGGCGGTGCAAAGATCAAGTCCGCCATGGAAAAGGGGCATGGTTGACAGGCTTAAGTTCAGTGCCTGGAACTCTTTTCTGCCCGGACAGACAACGCCTGCCCGCCATCCTTTGAAATCCGCAGCCAGCTTATTCCCGATCTCTTTATAAAGGGCTGTGATATCGTCATTTTTATCCAGGCGGATGCCATAAGGTGGATTCAGGAGCACTACCCCCTGGTTGTCTGTAATGGGTGGGGGCTTCATGGTGAAGAAATCATCGCAGACTGGGCAGATGCGTTGAAACAGCCTGTGTCGGGTGCAGGTCTGTTTCAGCCGGTCAATGGCTGCCTGATCTATATCACGGGCCAGGATGGGGGGCAACGACCCGGCGTCCATGCATGCCCCGGCTGCTGCCAGAAGCGTGTTGCGGGCATGGGTGATACTTTTTTCCTCAAATCCCGGCCAGGCTTCAAAGGCAAATGATCTGAATGCCCCTGGGGGCAGTGCGCACTGCATCATGGCGCCCTCTAAGCTGAATGTGCCGGAGCCGCACATGGGGTCGGCGATCATGTCCTTTTCTGACAGATCCAGCTGGGTCAGAATGGCAAAGGCCAGGGTTTCACGCAAAGGTGCTTTAACAATTTTTTCTTTAATTCCCCGTTTGTACAAAGAGGTTCCAGACATATCGAGGGAGAGTTCAAATCTGTCATTTTCCCCGCGGACCATCAGGGTCTGGGAAATGATTTCGGCTGGTTTGATGATGTCGTGCTGCCTGGATGTATCCTTTAAAAACAGCCGGTCATGAATGATGGGTCTGATCCGGTCCGCAATGGCTGTGGAGTGATACAGGCGCGATTTGTGGGTGGAGACCCTGATATCGGGCGGGCTTTGGGGCGGCAGGTACAATTCCCAGTCAATGGATTTAATCTGTTCTTCAAGCCGCCTGAAACCATCTGCCTTGAATGATGCGACACGCATGAGTATCCGGGTGGTTGATCCCATCAGAATATTGGCCAGGCAGGCGGTTTTCAATTTGGTTGTGAATTCAATCCCCCCGGGAATGGCCTTAAGATCAGTGATCCTGTGGTTATCTGAGAATATTTCCCCCGCCTTTTGGGAGACCCGGTTCACCTCTGTTTCACAAACACCGCCAAGGCCCGGTGGGCATACGGCAAAAAAAACATGGGGTCTTCCGGAAATACGGCGTTTTATACGTTTTTCAAAGGCTGAAGGGATGTTGTACAATTTTTTTAAAAAGTCCTGCCGCAGCAGGAACCGGGACCGGCACATCCACTTTTTTCACCAGGTCTGGAACCGCAGCAGGCTGTGTCGTTGGGGCCGGGCAGGGAGCTGCCGGATTTGCCTGAAAAGCTTGAGTGGGCTGCCATGAGCTTTTCAAGTTGGGTACTGCCGCACTCAGGGCAGACAGCCTGGTCATCCCGACCGGTCACGAGCAGTTCAAGGATCCGGTTGCATTGCGGACAATGGAAGTCATATAAAGGCATATTTTCTCCTTTTTTACAGAAGCACACCCTGTGCTGGTGACACCTTTTTAAATGAGACGGGGGTAAGATAGGGGTAAAAGATGCCACCAGGACAGGGCGCGCTTCGGATTAATTTTTACCAGTGACCTTCGGCGTTGGCCCCGTCGGCAAATGTGAATTTACCTGCTTTAAAGTCCTCAATCGTACTTTTGATGGTACCGGAGGCCTCATTGGCTACTTTTACGCCGGCACTGTCAAGGGTTTTGAATGCATTGGGGCCGCAGAACCCTGTGATCAGCACCTGGGCACCCTTGTCACAGATTGCCGAAGCTGCTGTAATGCCGGCGCCTTTAAAGGCATTTTTATTTTCAGAGTTATCAATGACCTCAAAATCCAGGGTGTCTGTGTCCACCACTATGATGTAGGCCGCTCTGCCGAATCTGGGGTCCACTTGGGCATCAAGGTCTTTACCCGCTGATGTAATAGCTATTTTCATTGGTTTTTCCTAAAAATTACTAATCTGTGTCCGTCCTGAAATGAATTTGTGGATGGGCACTAGTGTGCGCCGCCACCGCCGCCGCAGACCTGATCATTCTGGATCTGTGTAAGTTTGCCGGCAATAAGGTCCATGACCACAGGTTCAATATCCGGACGCTGGTCATCGTGATAGACATCAATGCCCACCTGGCGGAAGCCCATGAGCGGCCGCATGCCGATGCCGCCTACGATCAGGGCGTTCACCCGATGTTCGGACAGAAGGTTTACAGGCACCATGCAGCCGCCCTGGGCATGCTCCTGGTTGGCAACGGTGGATACCGTTTCAATTTTTCCATCCTTGACATCCACAAAGGTGAATACGTCACAATGTCCGAAATGACCTGCACGGGTACCGGAAAGTCCTCCTTCTCCGTTGGAGGGGATTGCAATTCTACCGTTTTCCATAATTTTTACTTAACTCCTTTACTTGTGTATATTGAATCTAAAAAATATTATTTAGTTAGCACAGCCTGTCCATCTTCATGGCCGGGTGAGCCATAATTCGATTCCAGATCTCTTTGATTTGTGTTGCAGCAGGGCTGTCACCATGGGTTTCCATGATGGATTTACCTTGGACCATGGCTGTTGTGAATGCCGGGTCAAAGGGGAGTTTTCCCACAAATTCCATATTTCTTTTTTCGGCAATCACCTCAATGGCCCGGGCCTGATCCGGGTTTAAATCGTATTTGTTGATGCAGACCATGGCCGGCATTTTAAAATGGGCTGCCAACTGGGCCACACGTTCCATGTCATGGATGCCTGAAACCGTGGGCTCCGTCACGATGAGAACTGCGTTGGCATGCCCGATGGAGGCAATAACCGGGCATCCGATACCCGGAGGGCCGTCCGTGAGCAGGATGTCAATGTGGTTCGCAAGTACGCGTTTTCTGGCCTCGTCTCTGACCAGGGCCACCAACCGGCCTGAGTTGTCTTCTGCAATGCCTAAGCGGGCATGTATCATCTCCCCGAACCGGGTAGAGGAAGCAAACCATTGTCCGCAGACTTTTTCCTCAAATTTAATGGCAGATTCAGGACACAGGTCTGCGCAGACCCCGCAGCCTTCACAGGCAAGGCCGTCAATATAAAATATCCCTGCGCCTTCCACCGGTTTAACTGCGTCAAACCTGCAAAGTTCCATACACTGACCGCAGCCGGTGCAGGCGTCAGGGATGATTTCTGCCTCATAGCCGCCTGCAAAATCATGGGTTTCTTGAATGTCCGGGTCCATAATCAGGTGCAGGTCTGCTGCATCCACGTCCGCATCACAAAGCATCATATTTCCGGCAAGGCTTGCAAATGCTGCTGTTAAACTGGTTTTTCCGGTTCCGCCTTTGCCGCTTAAAATAACAAGTTCTTTCATCAGGCATCCCCTTTCCGGTTCACGATTGCTTCAATGGATGTGTACAGACCTTTAAATATCTCTTTGTATTCAGGCAAAGCCTGGACAAGCAGTTCGCCCTTTGAGTAGGCCGAAGCAATGTCCTTGTCAAAGGGAATTTCCAGTAAAATTGGAATATTTTCATTTCGGGCATAAATTTTAACCCCATCATTGCCAATACCCGCCCGGTTGATCACAATACCGCAGGGAATGCCTAACAGCTTCACCGCTTCCACGGCCAGGGTCAGATCATGCAGGCCAAAGGGCGTGGGCTCGGTGACCAGAAGCACAAAATCCGTTCCTTTCATGGAGGCAATCACGGGACAGGAGGTGCCCGGCGGGGCATCTATAATGGTGAGTTCTTTTTCTTTCTCAAGTTTCCGAACCTGCCTGATGACCGCTGGTGCCATAACCTGGCCGATATCCATAAGCCCCCGGCCGAATGACGGGGAACCGGGCAGATTCAGGCTGCCTGTTTCCACCGTACCGATGAACCGGTCGATTTCAGTGATGGCTTTTTCCGGACAAACAACCGTGCAGCCGCCACAAGAGTGGCAGAGTTCCGGAAAGGTAACCACCGTTTTTCCGGCCACGGCAATTGCGCCGAACCGGCAGATATCCATGCATTTTTTGCAATAGGTGCAAAGGCTTAAGTCCACTTTAGGCACAGGGGCATTGACCCTTTCTTTTCCAGTGAAGTTTGGGTTCAGGAAAAGGTGGGCATTGGGTTCTTCCACGTCGCAGTCTAAAAGCATAAGGTCTCTATCAAGACTTGCGCAAAGATTGGTGGCCACAGTAGTCTTACCTGTGCCGCCTTTTCCGCTTGCTATGCTGATAATCATATAATTTTATCTCCTTGGGGTCAGGGTTTTTCGCCTCACCCGAGTAACCTGATTTTTTTCAATTGGTTTTCCAGGTTTCGGGCATCATCCTGGCCCGGTTGAACAGGCAGCTGCATCAGCACACCGTATCCTTCATAAACATCATGGAACTGTTTTTTATCCATGGTGCCGGTAATTGCACAATTGGTCATGGGGCTTTGGGTGGTGACGGCCTCCACCAAGACTTTGGCATTCATGTCCGACAGAGCTTCTTCCATGATTACCAGGTCAATCCATTGACCTTTTGGCGTATTGGCAATCAGGGATAAAAGTTCTTTGCCGGTTGCGCACCATTTTATTTCAATGCTGTGTTGGCCCAACATCTGTTCAAGCCCCTTAAACTGAGCTTTGTCCCTGCTTACAAATACCGCCTGTTTCATTTTGTATATCTCCAGTCTCTTTTAATTCAATTGCCAAGATTCCTGGTTTTGGAATCTTCGATAAAGGAAAGCAAAGCATGTGCCATTGCTTGATTAATATTGAACTTATGTGCAATGGACTGAAAAATAAGGCCTATTATCTCTTTGACAAGGGGGGGATAAAAAAGACGGCTATGTGATGGGTGCAAAAATGCGACCATGTATTGCATATGCAACAACGTGGGGCAAAAACGAAACCTCCGGGGTTGTTGCAATTGATTTATCGTCACGGAAAGCACTCAAAATTAAGGAACGGATCTTAAATACCTTGTCCATTTTGCCATCTCCGGGAGCGCGGGCGGTGCCGTCCGCGCTCTCAGGTTAAATTGTTTCAGAAGCAGTGTCGTGTTAAAATTCAGGGCAACTTATCAAATGCGCAATGGAGAAGTTTTTCCGTGGTTTCCCATGAGATGCATTCATCTGTGATGGAGACCCCGTACTGAAGGTTATCCGCATCCCCGTTGCATTTGCACTTCTGATTGCCTTCAAACAGGTTGCTTTCCAGCATCAGGCCCACAATCCTGTCATTGCCCCCAAGCCTTTGATCCACGGCGCTCTTGAATACAAATGCCTGGCCCGTGTATTTTTGGCCGGAGTTGTCATGGGAACAGTCAATGATCACCGCATCCAAAAGGCCTCTTTCCCTGAGTCGGGCCTGGGCTTTTCCCACGGAGACGGGATCGTAGTTGGGTGTGGCCCCGCCGCGCAGGACGATGTGGCAGAAGCGGTTGCCCCGGGTGGAGACAACGGCTGTTTTGCCGTCCGGATCAATGCCCAGAAAATGCTGGGGCGTCTTGGCGGCCTGGGTGGCGTTGATTGCTGCCGTTAGAGTGCCGTCGGTACCGTTTTTGAATCCCACGGGCATGGAGAGTCCCGAGGCCATCTCCCGGTGGGTCTGGGACTCCGTGGTGCGTGCACCAATGGCCACCCAGCTTAAAAGCCCGGCAATGTACTGGGGGGTAATGGGATCTAAAATTTCCGTGGCAGCAGGCAGACCCAAGTCATTGATGCTGATCAGCAGAGACCTGGCCCTTCGAAGTCCTTCTTCCATATTATATGAGGAATCCAGGAGCGGATCATTGATCAGTCCCTTCCAGCCCACGGTGGTTCTGGGTTTTTCAAAATAGACCCGCATAATCAGGCTGATTTTATCTTTTACCTCTTCACGCAGGGCTTTCATCTTTTGGGCATACTCCATGGCTCCATCCATGTCATGGATGGAGCAGGGACCTGCAATGACCATCAGCCGTTTGTCCTCTCCGGTCAGGATCTCCTGGACTTCCCTGCGGCCGGCCAGGACGTTGTCGGCAGTTTGGTCGGGTACGGGCAGTTCTGTGCGCATGACTTCCGGGGAGGTAAGGGTGAGAAATGATTCTACGTTTACATCGTTAATCTGTTTCATGACGATTCCTTTCGCGGGCTCTGGTCGCCTGAAACTTTAAATAAAAAAGCCGCAGGCGGTGTCTGCCTGCGGCTTTTAAAAAATGATATATTTAGCGCAATACAGGCAGGCCGGTATAAAAATAATACCAGAAATAAAAATAATAGCTGTCTGCTTTGCGGGTGGTCATAGATTTTTCCTTTTATAACTATGCCAAATTGTATAAACTCGTTTTTCTGGCGAGTCAAGCATTTAATTAAGGAGAAAACATTATGGAACTGGCAGCAGAATATTTTGACGACGGCGGTTCTTTTGTGGCGTTCGGTAATGAGGCGATGAAATGACCAGACAGAACAAAAAGGAAGCGCTTGCTAATGTCGAAAAACTTGAACAGAATGTGGGTGTTTCACATGCTATCGATCAAGACACCGAAATTCCAACGAATGGACTTGCGCGAAAGACTGCAATGAGATTGCTCGATTATTCGGTTAAACGATTCAGTGGCGTGAATCCGGATAAAGCAATTAAACAAGCCCGGGATATGAAAAAAAAATATCCGGGCCTTTCTGATGCCGAAGTGGTTGAGAAGCTTATAAAGGCCAAATGCCAGAAAACAGCCGCCATTGGGGTTACAACATCAGCCTCCGGCGTCATTCCGGGACTGGGGACAGCTTTAGCGCTGACCGTTGGATTTGTAGTTGATATCAGCAGCATACTGAAAATGCATTCCGAACTGGTGTTGGAAATCGCTGAAGCCTATGGGAAACGGTTATCGGAGATGGAGCGCAGTGAGGTCATACTTGCAGTAACGGGTTTGAGTGCCGGCATCAACACGATTAGTGGTAAAGCGGTAAAAGGTGTGTCACATAAGATAGGTGAAATTGCGGCACAGAAATGGCTTTCAAAGGCTATTCCGGCCATCGGTATGGCGACTTCGGCCAGTACCAATGTATTGTCCACCTATATTATTGGAAAACGAGCGGATGCCTATTTCACAAGGGGACCCGAGGCAATGAAAGATTTAAAGGATAATCTGCGTGCTCTCAGTGGTGTGGATGAACGGAAGATTTCAGAATGGTGTAAAAAGTTTATTGGAAATGACCTGTGATGACATCAGAAGAAAATCTTTTCAAGCCAGATACGCGTGGATCAATTATTTATGACGAATCCGGAATAGAGGTGATTAATTTTAAAACTCCAGCCCAGAAGAATATGGATGGTCAACCTTGCTGACAGGATCACTAACCTCTCTTCTTGATCAACTTGAAGTAACAGAAAACTGGAGAAATTATGAATTTAAATGATCCTTCACTGTTAATTGGAGTATCAATCATATCTGAAATGCATCAAAATTTTGAGGAAGGAAACAGCCAAAAGCAGAGTGCCGGGAAATTTTAGCTGAATTAGAGAAATATGGAAAGAAACTGTGGATTGATTATTGCGTAGAGCAAAATGAATATGATGAATCTGAACAGGAAATACGAGAAGATTCAGACTATATCTTTAAGCATCATGATTATCCAGAATAATCGATTTTAATCAGCATTAGTGTGATCTATTTATTGGTGAATATGAGACTGATAAGCTGATGGAAGACACCAAGGACTGAGCTTTAACAAAAGTATCGAACGCCCTTTGAATAAAGGCAATGGAGCCACAATCATAGACACAGTCAACCCTCTGCCAACACCCTATTTTAATATGGGTTTAGAAAATCAAAATCCCGCGCGATAAAAAAATTTTCACTTGAATAATGGCTCTCCGAGGTTTTCCGTGGTTGACATAATTATTATTTTGTGAATAAGAGCTCTGACCCTAAAGTATCCAATAGGATTCGTTGCCTAAGGTGTTTAATGTTAAAAATTCCATAGCATCTCCGTTTGATTACTTTGATTTTGTTGTTCAACCCCTCCACAAAGCCACTGTTGGAACGATTATTGAAATAATTTGCAATTTGGGATTGGAACGAGTTTAGTGTTTTTATAAAGGAATCATAACAATCCAGACCGTTTTTTATGACCTTTTTTTCCCATTTTTTGAAGGCTGCGATGTCGTCCTGTTTTGTATAGTCTTCTTCAAAGATATCAGTCATGGCATTTCTGAGTTCATAGGCCTTTTTCAAATCTGGACTATACCCAAATGCTGTTTCAAGAATGTCGTTCTCTGTTTCTGTTAGTTTGTTGGGGTTCTTTCTAAAAGCCCATAGTAATCCTTTGAGTTCTTTATAATCATTTTCAGATAACTCTTTTTTAAGCCGTTTTTGCTCTTTCTTTCTGATGGAATCAGCACCTTTTCGATAAGACTGGGCAACATGAAACCTATCAACAACAACTTCAACTGATTCACCAAGAGCCTCTTTTGCGGCATTCAAATATCCTTCATACATGTCTGTCGCAACGTCGTTGATTGTGTTCTTGACTGTATCTGGGATGAGCTTGAGAAACTCAAGAACAGTCTCTTTTTTACGATCAGGAAGAACACCGAGTAGTTGAGTCCGTCCCTCAAAACGGGAACTGACAATAACGACAAAATCACGATGGCCTTTTTTTAATGCAATCTCGTCCAGCCCCAAAGTCCCAATATATGAAATATGATCAAGTGGATTTTGGCCAAAATAGGATTCTGACAGCATCGCTTCTACATGCTTTTCACCTAAGTTTTCCTTTAAACAAACGTCCTCGACGCTACTGTTTATCAAACATCGTAAGACATGATCTCGATATGCCTTTGTGTAGTTTTTTCCGGAATCACGCCATGACAACCGTTCCGTTGTTGTCGGCTCATTGTCACACTCTAAGCATTGATAACGGCGGGGCCGAATTTTTAAATAGACTTCTCTTCCAAGGATGGGTAAATGGCGGATCGTAATCCATTCATCATATCCTTTGAAGTGCCGTATCACTTTGCCGCATTTTCGGCAGATTCCGCTTTTCTTTGTGCTTCGAAGTTGAATGATATAGTCCCCCTTTGTTATCACGAAAACTTCTCAAAACTTCAACGTCAGGCAGTTCTAAATCTAAATCGAATTCCATACCGCTCCACTAATCAGGGAAAATAGTTTATTATCCTGAAAGAAAACTGGAATTACAACCCCGGAAATTATCGAAGAGCCTGAATAATTAACATGGGTAAACCCCCGGC
>NZ_DDYV01000304.1:0-11443 GCF_002348205.1 Desulfobacter sp. UBA2225
TCCGGAATGCTTTTTTTAAACAGATTCACCCGTTGCATCCGCTTTATCCGGGTGATGGTTGTGGCGGTCAGCAATGCCAGGGTGGTTGTTTTCACGCCGCCCCCGCAGGACCCTGGTGAGGCCCCGAAGAACATCAGGGCCAGCATCATGGCGATGGTTGCTTCGTTGAGTGCAGAAATATCAACGGTATTGAATCCGGCCGTCCGGCAGGTAATGGATTGAAACAGGGCAACCAGGAATTGGTATGCCAGGGATTTGCCATCCAGAATCCCCTGTCGTTCAAGGATGAATAACCAAACCGTACCACCAACGATCAGAATGGCCGTGGTCAACAATACGGTCCTGGTCTGCACCGAAAATCGGAACCGTTTTTTCTTTCTGAGCTTTATCCAGTTTTTAAATTCATACAATACCGAAAAACCGATGCCGCCGGTCACGATAAGCATACAGATGGTAAAATTTAGAAGATAACTGTCACCGAAGGTAGAAAGACTGTCCGGGAACAGGGAAAAACCGGCATTGCAAAAAGCAGATATGGCATGGAAGAGAGCAGTATAGACGGCTTCATGAACCGGCATTGTCCGGCTCCAGTAAATCGCTAAAAGAACGGCACCAGCAGTTTCGATGCAAAAAGTCATATAGATAATGTTTTTGACGATTTTGAAAATATCATCCTGGGGCGTGTGCAAAAACATATCCTGTACCGCCATCCGCTGATGATAGAAGGTTTTCCTGCCGATTATCCGGAAGAGGAGCACTGAGAGCGTCATGACCCCCAGCCCCCCCATCTGGATGAGAACGAGAATAATGATTTGGCCGAAAAGGGTGAACCGGGTTCCGGTATCCACCACAGCCAGTCCGGTGACGCAGACCGCCGAGGTCGAGGTAAATAAGGCGTCTATGACTTGCAGCGGAGCACTCTTCGAAGAAACCGGCAGGCTCAATAAAAGTGTGCCGATCAGAATGAGAGCAAGAAAGCTGGTCAGAATCAGTGCCGCCGGATGCAGTTTTAACAGCTTGCGTCGCAAGGTCATGATACCACCTTGGGGTTCTTGTAATATTCACAGTGATGGTGATTGATGGTATGGCATATTTCATGAAGCCGGTGGCCCCCTAAAAACATCCTGTTCCGATAAGCGCCGCAGACCGGGAACTCGTATTTATCCCCGCCTGGCAGATAGTTAAGAAACGGGCAGAGTTTTTCTAAAACGCTTTGTGCCGGCATCAGGGAATGAGATTTCCATAATTGACGGATATTTTTTCCGATACTGTCCGATTCAATACCGGAATGAATGTCAACAAAATCCACGCCTGTCTGTGCCAACCCTAAAATGATTTTTTGATGGAGTCTTTCCAAGAAAACCGCTACCTTTACCTGTGTCGTCAACGGATGTTCCTTAAGGATCTTGCAAAGTTCAATCACCTCTTTGTGCCCCTGGATATCTCTGCTGTTAAAAAAGATGACAATCAGATCCGGATGGTTTGATGTCGCCTGGCTCAAGCAGCTTAAAGGGCTGACGGATATCTCACAGAAGCCCCGACTTTGAGGCATCTGATCCGGGAGGAGCCAGCAGATCAATATTTTTTTTAAGTTTGATGACATTTTTTTCTAATTCCCTATTTGGTATTGCTGTGCCGTTGAATAAAACCAGGGAGCACCGGGCCTGCCGCGCGCATATCCCGGCCGATTTTCAGAAGGCTTACGATGATCACAATGAATTCAAGCCGGCCGAAAAACATGGCAAGAATTTCCGCCCACAAGGCACCGTCGGGCATGACCGCGGAAGTTATTCCCATGGAAAGACCGACGGTGCCCAAGGAAGAGGCGAATTCGAAAATGGAATCTTTCAGGGTGTAGCCATAGGCACAGAGTACCAGAACCCCCAACCCGTAGATGACCATGTAAAGGAAGACAAACATCGCCACCTGCCGCAGCCCGGCGTCATTCATAAAAACACGCCGGTTTCCTTCCCATACCGGGAGTTCCGCCACAGCAATCTTAGGAATAAAGTGACGCTTGATATCCCAGACCAGCATCTTGAACAGAAGATAGATACGGAACTGTTTGATTCCCCCGGCCGTGGAACATGTGCCCCCGCCAATCAGCATGAGGCCGGTCATGAGGGCCACGCCAAAGGCATTCCAGTTGCCGTAGCCAACCGTTGAAAACCCCGTGGTTGTCAGCGCAGACACGGTTTCGAACACGGCGACCCGCATCGCCTTGCCCATCTGGGGATAGAGGGCCTGACAGGTCCAGATGAAAGCGGCTGTGGCAGACAGCGGTATCAAGACGACCTGGAGGCGGATTTCACCGTTTTTAAACACCACGCCCAATTTCCCCCGCCACAGGAACCAGGCGGTCACAAAGCTCAGGTTGCCCAGCACCATGAGGGAGAGGGTGACCGCTTCGACACGGATGCTGTTCCAGTATCCGATGCTCTCCACTCTTGTTGAAAACCCGCCGGTGGACACAGCGGCAAAGGCGTGGTTCACGGCATCGAAAGGGGACATCCCTGCCGCCCAGTAGGCCAGAGACCCTGCACCGGCATAGGCGGAATAGATGATTAAGACAAGCCGGGCCGACTGCCTGACATGGGGCACCAGCTGGTCGCCTCGTCCCTCGGCGCTGGAAATACCGACTCCGGAGGGGCCGACAATGGCCGACATCATGATAATGGCCAGGCCCGCACCGCCCGCCAGTTGGATAATGCTGCGCCAGAGCAGTATCATCGGGCCTGCGGCCGTGACATCCACAACCGACAGTCCCGTGGTCGTCCAGCCGCTCACAGACTCGAAAACCGACCTGGAAAACGGCAGCCCCAGAACAGAAGTAAAGGGCCAGGCTGAAAAAAGGATGACCGTCATCCAGCTCACTACAACAATAATACCCCCCTCCTGAACCGACAGTGTTGTATTGGACTCTGACCGGAACAGCCACCACAGGATTCCTCCAAGAATGGCAAGGCATCCTGCGGGAAGACAGAACGACAGAACATGGGTCGATTCTTCGGGATTGGATACCAGGATAAGAAGCGGCGTCAGCATCATCCCCCCGGACAGAATGAGAATCATGCCAATTGATAAGGACATGGCAGCATAGTGTTTTTTCAGATATTCTTTTTCCCGCATAAGGACTCCTCTATACTATTTTTCCTCTCCGGTCAGCACCTTTAAGGCAGGGCCATGGTTCTCCGGCAGAGTGATAAGGACGATGCGGTCTCCTGCCTGGAGGTCGTTTCCTCCCCGGGGGACCATGGGGCGATTGTCCCGTATAACGACCGCAATTAAGGCGTTTTCAGGAAGATCGATCTCCTTGAGCTGCTTGCCCGCCACAGGGGAGCCCGCCTCCAGAGCAATTTCCGTCACATTGACCCGGCCTTCACCCACGGGCAGCAGGTTGAGGATCTGCGCCATGGATGCCCGCTGTTCAATCAGGCTGCCTACAATCTGGGTGGTTGAGAAGGCGGAAACGCCAAGCTTTTCAAAGATCTCGGCGTTATCCGGGTCATTGGCCAGGGCAATGGCTTTGGGCACGCCGAATTTAAGGGCGGCTAACTGACAGATCACCAGGTTGTCCTGATCGTTGGGGGTGACCGCCAGTACGGCGTCCGCACCCATTGCACCGGCTTGTTTGAGAATTTCCGGGTCACTGCCGTCTCCGCACAGGACCGTGGCCGAGAGTTGACGGCTCAACAGCACACATTCGCCCTTATCCCGGTTTATAATGATGACCCGGTATCCTTTGGCGGTGAAATTGCGGCAAAGGAAAAACAGGGGCTTGCCCCCTCCGACGATGATAATCTTCATGGTAACTCTCCGTTTTGACGCGTTCCGCCGTTGGCCACCGCCTCCAGAAATATACCGGCGGCCAACGAAGTGGGACAGATGGTGTCAATCCCCAGCTGGGCGTATATCTCCTCCCGGCTGGGATCAAAAACCCGGGCCAAGACATGGGGGACGCGAAAGACCTTTTGGGCGACCTGGGCTACCATGAGATTGACGTTGTCTTCAGGGGTCGTGGCAATGAGCACATCGGCGTTTTTCAGTTTGGCCGCCTTGAGCACCGCCATGTGAGTGGCGTCGCCGTTGATCCGGAACCCGCTGAAATCCGGTGACAAATCATCCAGCGCAGTTTCGACCGGGTCAATCACCACCACCGAATTCCCGTCCCGGCTGAGGCGATTCGCAAGAAGGGACCCCAGCCGCCCGCAGCCCACCACCACAATATATTTGCTATTTTTCATCGGCTTCCCCTGCCTCCTCTTTTCGGTCCGGACCCAGGTCGATCTTTCCTAACTTGTGCCAGGAGGTGGTTCTATCAAGGTTTGCCCAGGCCGATTTGAACGTCGGGTCCATATCCAGCGCCGCCCGATAAAACTTCTGGGCCTCCAGTCCGTCCCCCTTGATTTCGAGCAGTACCCCGAGCAGATTGTATGCTTCCGGATGGGCCGGGTCTGCTGCGATGGCTTTTCTGGCCGTTTCACAGGCGGCGGGAAATTCCTGATTCGAAATGCAGCGCTTTGTGAGTTCAATCAGGGACGGGTAGTCAACGGCGCTTTCCACTTCCAATACCTCGCGCGCCATGACCCGGATTGCCAGCTCCCGGATTTCCGCAGGACTGAAGGGTTTCTGAATAAAATCAACCGCACCCAGCTTCATGGCCTCCACAGCCGACTCTACCGTTCCATGAGCGGTAATAATGATCACCCGGATTTCGGGCCATTCCTCCTTGATCCTGCGCAATACCTCTATCCCGTCCATTCCCGGCATTTTCAGGTCCAGGAACACCAGGCCAGCCGGCGTGTCTTTCAGTTTTTGGAGCGCCTCTTCACCATTCACCGCTGTCCTGACGGGGATTCCCAGCGATTCCAGGGACTGGTCCATGGTCAGCCGGATATTTTTTTCATCATCAATGATCAGTATGGATTTTGTTTTCATTGCATTCTCCTATTGATTTATGGGCAAGGTAAAGGTGAACGTACTTCCTGTATCCGGGGACGAGTCCACCCAGATCGCGCCGGCATGGGCTCTTACGATCTCCTTGCAAATGGCAAGCCCCAGACCAGTGCCTCCTGGTTCCCGGCCTTTAACCTGAACAAATTTCTGAAATATTTTCGATTGATAGGGCTGGGGGATTCCCGGCCCATTATCCTGAACAGACAGGTGGACATTCGGCCCGATTCTCTGGGCCCGAAGCGCGATACGCCCGCCCCTGCCCAAATAACGGAGGGCGTTGGAAACCAGATTGGTCAGGACCCAGGTGATCTTGTTTGCGTCCGCCCGGACCCTGGGCAGTTCACTAGGAATATGCGACACCAGGTCAACCTCCTTCATATCCAGCTGGCCTTTAAAAACCGTCCGGACATGATCGAAAAGGGTCACGACCGGGACACTGTCATATTCCATTTCGATCCGGCCGGCTTCGATCTTTGAAAGATCCAGCAGATCATTGACAAGGGCTTTCATGCGGAGGACCTCCTCATGGGCGACCCGAAGGAGATCATGGTCCTTTTCCTTCAGCGTACCAGCAGTATGTTCCAGCAGAAGGTCTACACTCATTCCCAGGCTGGTGAGAGGGGTGCGCAGCTCATGGGATGCGGCCATGACAAATTCGCTTTTGAGTTGTTCAACCTCCTTGAGCCGGGTTACATCCCGGAGCAGAAGCACGATTCCCGAAAGATGGCGATCCCTGCCCAGGATGGCGGTAACCGAAAAGAGGCAGTGCCGGGTCCGGTTACCCGCAGTCAGGACAACCATCCGGTCATCCTCCGGAATACTCGGATGGGAGCCGGTTTCAAGCGTTTCCCGGATCAGGTCGCATAGATTTGAATCAGGCAGGATATCCGGGCATTGCAGCGAAACCGTCTCCGCCAGGGTCACCCCCAGCATCTCCCTTGCAGCAGGATTGATGCTGGTGATGTTGAGATTGATGTCAAACACCACCAACCCGTCCTCAATACTTGAGAGTATGGCCTCCCCCTTGTTTTTTTCAGCGATGATCTGCTCGATATTCATCTCATGATACCGGAAAAGCTTTGTCGCCATCTCGTTGAACTCCCTGGCCAAGCTTCCCAGTTCGTCGTCTGTTTCCACAGGTACCTGTACGGCGTAGTCCCCGGCCGAGATCTTTCTTGAGGCCGCCATGAAGCCCCGGATCGGCCGTACCACCCTTTCTGCGAGAAAAAGGCTGAAGATCAGGGCCAAAACCAATGCTGAACCCGCCACAAACGATGTGGACCAAATCGCCCGGTTGGCCACAACACCGGCCTTTACACTGGCGGCATACATAGTGTCCTCATTGAGCCGGCGCAGGCCGATACAGGCGTCCTTCACCTTTATGAACAGGGGATAAACGGATTTCCGGTATAAGGCGGACACGGGGGCGGACCGAACCTTTAAATCGGTCCATTGGGAAAAGCCGTACCGGTAAGCCCGGTATCCAGCCTCAATCTCACGAACCAGATCCGCCTCCCCCGTAATGGTGATGTTATCCTTGGCCCGGGCCAGCCATTGCAGAAACAAGGCTTCATTCTCCCTGAACTGCAAGTTCCCTCTTTCCGAGTCTCCAATATAAATCAGAAGAATTCCGCTGTCCTGACGTTCCAGGGCATCCACCATGTTTTCCGCAGCCAGGATGCTTCTGTAATTCTCACTCAGGATTGCATCCGAGGCTTTACCCAGGGAGACGAGATTGGCGACTGACCATGCGACCACAAGTCCCATGAGGGTAAAGGCCACGCCGTAGCCGGTCAGAATTTTCTTTTTTAATGTCATATCAGCCATCATTTTTAGTAAAAGCAATTGATGCATCCCTCCTGATTTTTAATCGATACCCATCTATGCCAGGGAGCATAACCCTGGAACTGAGCAAAAAGAATGCCTTGATGTTTTTTCACTTTATTTACAAGATGTTGGTTTTATTTCGGCACCAATTTAAAATTATTCAATTCAGAACCCTTGAATTTTGCAATAAAACCGCATTGCACTTTGCACGAGTCTTTAAGTCTGATCTCTTGAATACCTGATTAAAAACCTTGTTAAGACCTTCAAAAAAAACAGGGAATGAAAATTATATGGGAGGTAACCTTTTTTGAATCAGTCAAGCTGATATTTTTTTCTTTTTCGCCACAACGTTGCAGGATCAATCCCCAGTATTTTAGCCGCTTCGTCAAGGGATACCGTGTTCATAATGACTTTCCGGATATGCTGTTTTTCAATTTCATCCAGACATTCCAATCCTTCATGCGTATTCTGGTCCGGATTATAGTTTAATATACCGGGGGATAGATCCTTGTCTATGAGCACTTTACCCGTCGCTGTAATTACGGCCCGCTCAATCGTATTGGCAAGCTCCCTGACATTGCCCGGCCAGGGATAAGCCTGCAATCTCTCCAGTGCAGATTGATCCATACTTCGGATCGTTTTGCCGTTTACCCGGGAAGATTTTTTCAATAGCATTTCAGACAGCAGCTTTATGTCCTCCGGACGTTCCCTGAGCGGCGGCAGAAAAAGCTCCATCACATTGAGACGGAAGTAAAGATCCTTTCTGAACACACCATCCTCGACCATAGCCTCCAGATCTCTGTTGGTTGCAGCAATGATACGAACATTCACAGATCTTGGCTCCGGGTCTCCGATACATTCATACTTATGCTCCTGAATAAAACGGAGCAGTTTTCCCTGAATTGATTTCGGGATTTCAGACACCTCGTCAAGAAAGACAGTCCCCCCGTCCGCAAGCTTGAGTTTACCAAGCTTATCCTTGACCGCTCCGGTAAAGGCCCCCTTAACATGGCCAAAAAGATCACTCTCCAGCAAATTTTCCTGAAAGGCCGCACAGTCCACCACGACAAATGGTTTTTCCGATCGGGGGCTCCAGTCATGAATGAGCCTGGCCAGAAGGCTTTTACCTGTTCCACTCTCACCGCCGATGAGTATGGTAGCATCAGAATCCGAAGCCTGTCCTGCTGTTTTAAGAATTTTCAGAAGCCTTGAATTGCGGGTTATAAATCCACCTTCGGAGAAGAGACCCTTGAGGGAAGCAATTTCGTTTTCCATTTGGCTGAACCGCTTGATTTTCTCCAGCACAAGATCCAACTGTCCCGGCACAAAAGGTTTGGGCAGATAGTCAAATGCCCCCATTTTCACTGCACTCACAGCGGTTTCTATACTGGCATACGCCGTAATCATCAGCACCTGGGTTTTGATTCCGCTTTCAATAATTTCCTGGAGAACATCCAGGCCGTTCTTGTCGGGCAGTTTCAGATCCAGCAGAATTAAATCAGGAAGCTGGCTCTTGGCACACGCAAGCCCTTTCTCTGCCGTTTCTGCGCTGAAGACCTTAAAATTATTCTCTTCAAAATAAATCTCCAGTGTCGTCATAATATTGGAATCATCGTCAATGATCAGGACTTTATTCATCTGTATTCTCCTTAATGCTGCCCGGTATCCAGAATGTAAAAACCGTTCCTTCACCCACCCGGCTTTTCACCTTGATATCCCCTCCGTGCTGGTCAATGATGTCTTTTACAATGGCCAGGCCCAAACCGACGGTGCCGCTTTTCCCCCGTTCTGAGAACTGGGTGAACCGGTCAAAAATGTGCGGGAGATATTCAGGCTTTATTCCTTCCCCTGTATCGGAACATTGGAAATAGCATCGTTGACCCTGCCGGTAGGCCCTGAAAAGTATGATCGCCCCTTTTGAGGTATACCTCAGCGCATTTCCAATCAAATTTGTTATGACCCAGGGGAATCGAAAGGAGTCAATGGTGACGTCAGGCAAATTATCCGGGATATCCAGATGAATTGAAATCCCTTTTTTCTCAGCCTGTTTTACCAAGGGGGCGACAGATTCGGTAATCACCATCTTGATATTTAGTGTCTCTTTAGGGCGGGGTTGGGACATGGTTTCAAGGCGGGAAACATCCACCAGCTCATTAATCAGAGTCGCCAGTCTCGAACAATCGTCAAAGGCGGTATCATAGAGCTTTTTTTGTTTTTCAGGAATTAACTTTTCCCCTCGGCTGTGCAGCAAACCCAGACTCATGCTTAATGATGTCATAGGCGTTTTCAACTGATGGGAGATATCAGCAATGAATCTGACTTTTGCCTCTTCGCTCTGTCGTACCTTTTCTTTTTCTGCAGCAATAATATTATCCCGGTGATTGTCATAGTGTGAAATTCTTTGGAAAAGTTGATTAAACGCTCCTGCAAGGACACCGATTTCATCATCGGCTTTTATAGCCATATTGGGATAGTCGCCACTTCCTTCTTTGATTTTGGATAGTTGATCGGCCAATTTAATAATCGGCATTACGATTCTGTGTGAAAAAAAATAATTTAAACTCGATAGCGTTACAATAATAATTCCAAAAAATATCACGGCATTTCTCTGGGCCTGTGCTGCAAGGGTTCGGGTCTCTATTTCGGCCCGCTCCATAGCCTGCTCGTTCACCGAGACAAGCTCATCAATCGTCAGAATCATCTCTGCCGTAATGGCAAATATGTCGAAAATTTCCTGCTCATTCCATACTTTTGATTTTCTTTTGTCTAAGAGAGAGGCTGCTTTTTTATATTGAGAATAACTTTCAAGCAGTCGATCAATAAGTTCAAGTTCTCCGTTTTCCGTGATGTTGTCTCTGCAGATATCAAGCGCATCAGAAATTTTTTTTACAAGCCCCGGGGGTATATCCGCTAAACGCTCTTTCCTGTTAACCGGGGCAAGAAAAAGATTTCGTATCTCTTCTAATAATTTTCTGCTCTCCTGGGCTGCCTTGATGCTTTTGTAGTTTTTGGACAGAATTTGTTCTGCGCTTTCTCCCAGGATTGTTAGATATTGATGGTTGAGAAATGCGGCTGCGATCAGCGCAATGGTTGGCAGAAGGCTTACCAGAAAAATTTTGAATTTTATTGATCGCCTTGGGATATGTGATACCATTTTGTTGTGTTCAAATTTTAGGTTGACCATTCTATTTGTGCCGTTAGTGTCATTTTGCGGTTATGAAATCAGGCCACTGCACTTACCGGCCATTATTGTGGCGGTAAAATCAGCGTTTGAAAATCTGCCAGTTGCTCGGCATTGCCCATAACCGCAATTAATTCCCCTGCTTTGAACTGATAATCCGCAACCGGATTGGGTTGCAGCACGCCGTCATGCATCACGCCAACCACGGATATGCCGGTCTTGGTACGAAGAGCCAACTCTTTGATTGTCCGGCCAATCACAGGGCTGTCGGCCACCAGTTTTACCCAGTTAAATTCCAATAAATCACATGCTTTCTGCAGTTGAGACAGGGTTTGACCCCCCTGGCTGATCTTGAAAAGCGGCGCATACAGCTCCCTGCGAAAGGAATCGGTATATTTCTGGATATCCGTGGGCGGAATATTTAAATAGAGCAGGGCCTGGCGGGTAAATTGAAGTCCGGCCTCAAATTCGGGCTGAACCACTTCCTGGATGCCCTGGTCATGCAGGGCCTGCATCTGATCTATCCCTTCGGCCCTTGCCACAATATTTACCGTTGGGTTTAAAAGGCGAATCTGATGGCAGGCGGGGCCGGTTACATCAATCCTGGGTGTGGTAATGAGTACAAGATTGGCCTCTTTTACTCTGCCGGCTTCGAGAACAACATCCCGGGTCACATCCCCGTAAATAACCGGAAACCCCTTACTCTTGACCTGGCTCACCCGCCGGTAATCAATCTCAATAATGACAAAGGGCTGGTCCAGGCGCTGGAGAACCTTGCCTATGTGAAATCCGATCCGTCCTCCGCCTGCAATGACCACATGGTTGCGCAAGCCTGTTTCAGGTAAATTGATGGTCTGTACCGGCTCTTTTTTAAACATTCGCTTTCGCAATCCGTACAATGGCGAGGTCAGTCCGGAAACAAGCGGTGTCAATAGCATGGTTACAATTGCGGTTGCCAGTATCAGGGAATAGAGATCGTTGGATATGGATTGGGTGCTGATACCGACCCGGGCCAAAACAAATGAAAACTCTCCCACCTGGAACATACTTAACCCCAAAGCCAGCGGAATGACGTTGCCATACCCGAATAAGCGGCTCAATACGCTGAAAATAAGGCCCTTGCCTGCGGATACAAACAAAACCACAATCAGGATTGTCTGCCAGTGCTTAACCAAAAAAATCGGATCCAGGAGCATGCCCACCGATACAAAAAAAAGCAAACCAAAAATATCACGCAGAGGAATAATATCGCTCAGTGCCTGGTGACCGTAATCAGATTCGCTGAGCACCATGCCGGCAACAAACGCACCAAAGGCAAAGGACAACCCAAATAAATAGGTGCCATATCCCACGCCCAGGCCAATTGCGGTGATTGCCAGCAGAAACAGTTCCCTGGAATTACGTCTGGCAATGTAGGCCAGTAATTTTGGAATGAGCCGTGTTCCGATAAAAATCATCACAAACAGGAATATCCCCGCC
>NZ_DDYV01000314.1:0-2652 GCF_002348205.1 Desulfobacter sp. UBA2225
TAAAGCAGGTTTTATGCCACTAATTCAGGGATCCCTTTACCTCCATCGGTTACCCATATAATCTTCTTTGAAATCTTCAAGCCGCGCCTTTCCATATCGCCGAAAAGCTCCTCACAAAGAACATGATTTTCCGTTGCCCCTTGCCAAAAACCCAAAACACGTTTGTGACCTTCTACATCTATTCCTAAACGCACCATGAAGGCCTCGCCTCCACGATGTATGGTATCAATGAAAACCGCAAAGGGTATAAAATCTGACAGGTCACGCTCCTTAAATTCTTTAAGCTTCTTCGCTGTAATATCAACTATATGACGCGATACAGAACTTGCAGATACACCAAATGCCCCCGCAGTTTCAATGACTGTTTCTGAATACTTTTGAGACGACATGCCCCGTAATAGTTTGCTCAAAAGCTCTTCTGAAAAACCTCCTGGCTCTTTTAACCTCTGATAACTTTGTAAACCGACCTCGCCCTGCTGACCACGAAGTCTGGGATGTTCAACAGCAATCTTTTGATCTCCTAAATAAATCGAACCTCCCTGGCTTGCCCATTTCTGAAGATTCGGAGAGAAAGGATAATAGTCTGGCCCCGCTAGCTCTTCCCTCTCAATGTACATGATCGTCTCAGCCATCATTCTTCCAATCTCTAATAGAAAAGCATCCAGTCCTTGCTTTCCTTTACAGAAAACCTGAAACATCTGGTCTATCAACTTCTCTCTTCCATATACCTTTTAAAATTCCTTGTTGCTTTTTTCCTCTTTTTCGTATCTAGGAGGCTGTCCGAGAACTCCATCTTTCAAAACCGGTTTTTTGTCCGAAAACTCTCCAAAATGACAAAATTTCCTATTGAAAAAAGAAATTTCGTCGCCGGATAAAAATATTGCCGACAAAAATGAGTTCTACATCCCCGAATGGAGCAGTATCCGTGGATGTTACCCCGCTAATAAACCGCTTGAGGAATCAATCTGCCCTGTTTTAAAGATACGACCTTCTGTTTGATGGCTTGAACAATCTTTTTGATGTTGAATGTCGCGCATACCAGGGAAAACTCACCCCCGACTTTCTTGATTCCCCTGAGGCTGAAACCGCGAAATCCCATATTTTCCTTGATCTGACCAAAAACCGGTTCAACAATGGTCTTGCGTCTCTTGTATATGTTTCTTGATTCTTCCTGCTTCATTTTATCATGCATCGCCTGACGAAGCGGTTCTTTATCATCAGTGGTTATCTTGCGTGGTTCGCCTGTTTTTGACTTGCAACACCGGCTCCTGTAGGCGCAGCCATCACAATCAGCGCTTTTTGCCTGATAGATTCTTGTCCCGTCACTGCCTGAGCTTTTCAAGGCCAGATTATGACCGGCAGGACAAACGAAACAATCTTTTTCTTCATGATAAGTAAATTGTGCTTTCTTTATCCCTTTCTCACGGTCATCAGAAAGCGCTTCACTGTCGGCTTCTCCTTTGCCGGTTGCAATATAGGCGTCAATGTCTGTTTTGCTTAATGCTTCAAGGTTGCCGCCGGACAGATAACCATTGTCTAAACTCATCTTTTCGGGAAGCTTGCCGGTTGTCTGCTGTGTCGCTTCCAGGGCAGGTTTTACTTCCTGCTTATCATTCGCGTTCTGGGTGATATGCTGCCCGACGATGATTTGATGATCCTGATCAACGGTGATTTGACCGTTATAGGAGTAGTTGAAGTTCCCTTTCTTGCCCATGATCCGGGCTTCCTTATCTGCAAAGCTGATTTGTTTCTTTTCCTCAATCTTTTTGCCCGGATGCAAGGCCTGTTCTCTTTGCTCCAAGGCTTCCTTTGCCGCTTTGATTTTGTGCAACCGCTTTTCTTTGATTTTCAGCTCTTCCGGTATCTCATAACCGGTCTTGTCTTGATAGGCGGCATCTTCTTCCTTGTCGCATTGATCGGCTTTTTTTAACAGCGCTTCGATCTCTTCGGTTAATTCCTTCTCCTGCTCCTTGAGACGGGCATAGCTCATGGCTTTGTGCTTGGAGGTGTTGGCTTTGAATTTGGATCCGTCAAGACTGACATGGCCCAGGGATGTCATCCCGGCTTCCCTCGCTAAAAGGACGCTCTGTTTGAAACATTCCTTAAAAAAGTCGTGATGGTCTTTTCTGAAATCACTCAATACCCGGAAATCAGGACAGTTTAAATGAGATATAAACATGAAGCCGAGATCTTCCTGACATCGTTTCATGATCTGGCGTGAACCGAATACCCCATGACTGTATGCATAAATCAGGATGCCGATGTTCAGCCGGGGATGATAGGCATGCTGGCCTAAAACGCTGTATTTTTTCTCGATGCCGGATGTATCGATCTGCTTGAAGATGTCTTCATAGATGTAGCATTCATGATCTGCCGGAAGCAGTTCGAATATGTTCGAGGGATACAGCAAACTTTGATTGAATTCTACGGGATCCTTTTTGAAGGGAATGGTCATGGTTGAATAGCCCCTTGATAATAATCTCTGTGTTGCCCATTTATAATATTATATCAAGTATTTGTCAACTGTTTTGTTGGCTTTTTGACTGCTTTCTTTGTTTGTTTTTTGCATTTCTTTCCCACGCTTTAAATTATGTTTGCCTGGGGCTGTTGGCTATTCTCGGACAGCCTCCTAGTAAAAAATAGAGTTGGTCG
>NZ_DDYV01000034.1:0-21444 GCF_002348205.1 Desulfobacter sp. UBA2225
GCCTATCACCGCAGCCCTGGGTGATGCAGGGTATTCACTGGGCTGGCTTTTCACGGGCTTTGTCCCGGGCAGTGTGGGGGAGACCTCGGCTCTCTGCTGCCTGATCGGTGCGGCCATTCTCATGGTGACCCGCATTGCCAATTACAGGGTCATTATCGGCGGCATTGCAGGGCTTGTCATCACCAGTGTTCTTGTTTACCTGATCCCCGGGGGGCAGGATACCTGGTCCAATGCCGGTCCTCTTTACCATTTGTGTGCCGGCGGATTTTTGTTCGGTATCTCATTTATGGCTACGGATCCGGTCTCCGCGCCGGGCACCAATCCGGGGCGATGGATTTTCGGGGCAGCCATTGGTTTTTTAACCGTAATCATCCGGGTGGGTAACCCTGCGTTCATGGAAGGGGTGATGCTGGCCATTCTGTTCATGAACGTGTTTGCGCCTCTGCTGGACCATCTGGTGCTCAAGTACAAATCGTCAAAAAGGATTCCCAATGTTTGAAAAAAATTCAAAACGCCATGTGACCTTTTTTGCGCTTGTTTTGTCCGTGGTGTGCAGCCTTTTGATTACGGCGGCGGCAACAGGTCTTCGGGAGCGGCGGCAGGAGAACATGGCCCTGGACAAAAAAGTGAATCTGTTGCGGGCCGCAGGCCTTGTGGATGCGGGTCAAAAATATGGGAAAGATACCATTAACACCCTTTATGACCGGCGCATTGCAGAGGTCTTTGTGGACCCCCAGGGCAAAATCATGAACGCGGAAGACCCTGATGTCATGCATCTGTATTTTATCCATTCACAGGACGCCCGGGATGCCCATGATTTTAACAACATTTCCGGCTATATCGTGCCCATCAATACCCGGGGGCTGTGGGGAAAGATCCATGGATACCTGGCTTTTGAAAATGACGGACAGACCGTATCGGGGTTTTCCGTGTTCAGCCACTCTGAAACCCCGGGTCTTGGCGGAGAAATCGAAAGTGCCTGGTTCCAAAAGAATTTCAAGGGCAAAAAGATTCTTAATTCCCAGGATAAATTTGTCTCCATAGGTGTTGCCAAAGGAAAGGCCGGCAATCTGTCCAAGGGTGAACAGGAGAATTATGTGGACGGTATCTCCGGGGCCACCCTGACCGGCAGGTATCTGTCCGAAGGGATCAAAAACACCTTGATGAAGTACGAGGGGGTATCGGTTACCTTCCGGCAAAAACAATTGAAAGCTAAAGATGGGGACCCATCCCATGACTGAAACCCGCAAAAGGTGAACCATGACGCTTAAATCCAAAGGTGAATACTACGACATCCTGACCAAGGGGGTGTGGACCCAGAACCCGGTGGCTTACCAGGTACTCGGAATCTGTTCGGCCCTGGCCGTGACCGTGAAGATCTCCACGGCCATTGTCATGGCCCTGGCCTTGACCGTGGTAACGGCCTGCTCGTCCATGATCATCTCTTCCATGAGAAAGATCATTCCCTCCAACATCCGGATTATTGTGGAACTGGCTGTTATCTCCACCCTGGTGATCGTTACTGACCAGGTGCTTAAAGCCTATTTTTATGACATATCCAAACAACTCTCCATTTTTGTGGGGCTGATCATCACCAACTGCATTGTTTTAGGCCGTGCCGAAGCCTTTGCCCTGGCCAATGATCCCATTGATTCTTTTGTGGACGGCATTGCCAACGGTTTGGGGTATGGTTTGATTCTTGTTGTGGTGGCCTTTATCCGGGAGCTTCTGGGGTCTGGAAAATTTCTGGGGTTCCAGGTGGTGCCCGGATTTGTATATGACCTTGGTTTCCAGAACATGGGGCTGATGGTGCTGGCCCCGGGCGCCTTTTTTGTCATCGGCCTTCTGGTGTGGCTGAAGAATTCTTTGCCCGGCATATCAAGCCAAAAAAAATAAGGAGCACTCATGGGCGATCTGTTCAGTCTGTTTATCAATTCCGTTTTCATCGGCAACATCCTTCTGGCCTATTTCCTTGGGATGTGTTCCTTTATTGCCGTGTCCAAAAATGTGGATACTGCGGCAGGGTTGGGGTTTGCCGTTATTTTTGTGTTGTCCGTCACAAGTCCGGTCAACTGGGTAATCTATCACGGGCTTCTGGCCCCGGGTGCTTTGTCCTGGCTGGGATTTTCCGATCTTGACTTAAGTTTTTTAAAATTCATTACCTTTATTGCCGTGATTGCCGCCATCACCCAGGCCGTGGAGATGGTCATTGACCGCTATTCGCCCGGGCTTTACGCCACCCTGGGCGTGTTTTTGCCCCTGATTGCCGTAAACTGTGCCATTTTAGGCACCAGTCTTTTCATGGTGGAGCGCAATTACACCTTCATGGAATCCATTGTCTTTGGGGCAGGTTCGGGCACCGGCTGGATGCTGGCCATTGTCACCATGGCGGCCATCCGAAAAAAGGCCCGGTATTCAGATGTGCCTGAAGGTCTTCAGGGATTCGGGTTTACCATGATCATTGCCGGACTTATGGCCATGACGTTTATGATGTTTTCAGGCATCACCTTATAAGGAGGCTTTGAATTGATTTACCTTATAAGTATTGTAGTATTCACCGTTGTTATCGGTATCCTGGTTGTGGTGCTTTTGTTTGTGGAAGCAAAAGTTACCACCAGGGGGGATCATTGGGTGACCATCAACGGCAAGTCAGACGCTGCCTTGAAAATTTCGGGCAATCCCACGCTTTTGTCTGCCCTGGCGGGCAAAGAGATTTTTCTGCCCTCGGCCTGCGGCGGATCCGGCTCCTGCGGAATGTGCCGGTGCAAAGTCCTTGAGGGAGGCGGCAGCGTGCTGCCCACGGAGATGTCGCATTTAAGCCGAAAGGAAAAGGCAGCCGGTGTCCGTCTCTCCTGCCAGCTCAAAGTTAAGGAAGATCTTTCCATTGAGGTGCCTGAATCCATTTTTGGCATTAAAAAGGTGGAAGCCGAAGTGATATCCAATAAAAATGTGGCCACATTTATCAAAGAACTTGTGCTGCGTCCTGCTGAACCCTTTGACTTTAAGGCCGGAGCCTATATTCAGATTGATGTGCCTGAATATGAAGTTAATTTTAAAGATTTTCATATCGCAAGTAAGTATGTCAGCGAATGGAAAAAATATAATCTTTTAGCCCTGACATCCAAAGGGATAAAACCCGGATTCAGGGCTTATTCCCTGGCCAATCCCCCCCATGACAAAGAGACTCTCATGCTCAACGTACGTATTGCAACGCCGCCGCCGGGAACCGAAGGCATCCCCCCGGGATTTGGTTCTTCTTATGTATTCGGGCTTAAACCCGGCGACCGGGTGCTGGTATCCGGTCCATATGGGGAATTTATGGCAAGGGAGACGAACCGGGAGATGTGCTTTGTCGGCGGGGGTGCCGGCATGGCGCCTTTGCGTTCGCATATTCTTCATCAGCTGGATGGTATACATTCCGGCCGCAGGATCTCCTTTTGGTATGGCGCCAGATCTATAAAGGAGATGTTTTATGATGAGGATTTTAAAGAACTGGTGGAAAAATATCCTAATTTTTCTTACCATGTGGCCCTGTCCGATCCCGATGCGGAAGACAACTGGACCGGCCAGACCGGGTTTCTCAACACCTATCTTGTGGATGCATACTTAAGCACTCACGAAGATCCGACTGAGATTGAGTATTACCTGTGCGGGCCGCCGCCCATGATTAATTCCGTTATTCACACCCTTCATGAGATGGGTGTGGAGGATGATATGATATTTTATGACAAGTTTTAAAGGATATTGATGCAAACCACGTTTTTAGGTAAAACCCTTCACACGCCCATAGTGCTGGCATCGGGCGTACTCGGCAACAACAAAGCCATCTTGGAGCGGGTCTGGGAAAACGGGTGCGGGCTTCCCACCATGAAGTCCATTGGGCCTGCTCCCCGCGAAGGGCATAAGAATCCAACGGTCATTGATCTTGGCAACGGCATGATTAATGCCGTGGGCCTGCCCTCTCCAGGCTACCTGAACATGGAAGAGGAGTGGCAGGAACTGTCAGGTCGGACTTTCCCCATAAACGCCAGCATTTACGGCGGGNNGGTTGCCGAGTTTGTATCCGCCAAAGGGCCGGACTTTATTGAACTGAATATCTCATGTCCCAATTCAGATAAGCACGGCATGATTTTCGGGGTTAACGCCCAGTCCTCCCATGATGTTGTTGCCGCGGTTAAAAAGGTGATTCATGTCCCTCTCATTGCCAAGTTAACGCCGGCGGCCCCGGATATTGCAAGCATTGCAAAGGCGTGTGAGGATGCAGGTGCCGATGCCATCTGCGCCATTAATACGGCCGGGCCGGGCATGGTCATTGATATCGAGTCCCGGTCTCCTGTACTTGCCTTTAAAAAGGGCGGGCTTTCAGGCCCCATGATCAAACCCATTGCCGTGCGCTGCGTGTACGATATCTTTAAAGCAGTATCCATTCCCATTATTGGCTTGGGTGGCATCAGCACGGGAAAAGACGCCATAGAGATCATCATGGCAGGGGCTACGCTTGTGGGAATCGGTACGGCCGTGCGATACCGGGGAATCTCCGTGTTTGATAAAGTTACTAATGAGATCAGCGACTGGCTGTCGGCCCACGATACCACCATGGAAGAGATCCGGGGTGCAGCCCACAGGGAGGTCCTATGATTACACAGCTGCTGCCCGCCATGCTCACGGTGGCGGAAAAGGAAGTTCACAGTCCTGAGTTTGCCACCTTGTATGTTAACCAGGCCATTGACTTTAAACCGGGCCAGTTTGTCATGGTGTGGATTCCCGGCGTGGATGAAAAACCCTATACCATTTCCCATCACACTCCGGACCGCTTCGGCATTACCGTGGAGGCAAAGGGTGTTTTTTCGAAAAAAGCCGTATCCCTTGGGGCTGGTGATAAAATCGGTATCCGGGGACCTTTTGGTAATGGATTTAATATGGGTGTTGCTTATAAACGGGTTGCCGTTGTGGCCGGCGGCTGCGGTATGGCACCCCTTGCGCCCCTTGTTGAGGCCTTTCAGACAGATACCGGGCCTGAAATTGTGCTGATCCAGGGTGCCCGGTCCAAATCTTTTCTGCTCTACCCGGACCGGTTTACGGCAAAGGTCGAAATCTGTACCGATGACGGATCAAAGGGGTATAAAGGGTTTGTGACGGATATCCTGATGGAAAAAATAAAAAAACAGAAAATCAAAGATTTGTCGGCTGCTTCCGCCCCTGCTTTTGATATGGTCTATGCCTGCGGCCCGGAAATCATGATGGCAAAGGTGTTTGATATCTGTGAAGCCCACGGCATCCCCTGCCAGGTTTCCCTGGAACGTTACATGAGATGCGGGTTCGGGGTGTGCGGGGCCTGTGTCTGTGGTCATGCCGTGGTGTGTAAAGACGGGCCGGTATTTGGATCAAAGATGTTGAGAACCATGGCGGATTTTAATACCCGGGCACTGTTAAAAACCGGAAAACCGGTTCCGTTGAATGAATATGCCACCTGGCGCTGCCAATAAAAGGAAGAAGAATGAATTATAAAGAGGAATTTATTGAGTTTCTGGTGCAGTGCAACGCCCTGAAGTTTGGAGAGTTTGAACTGAAAAGCGGCAGACTTGCCCCCTATTTTATTAATACCGGCATGTTTGACACCGGTTCAAAGATTAAAAAGCTGGGCACCTATTATGCCAGGGCAATTAACGCCCATTTTAAAGAAGATTTTCACGGGATTTACGGCCCTGCCTACAAGGGGATTCCTTTGTGCATTACGGCCGCCTGTGCCCTGGCTGACATGGGCATTGACAAAGGGTATGTCT
This sequence comes from Desulfobacter sp. UBA2225, assembly GCF_002348205.1. NCBI lineage: Bacteria > Pseudomonadati > Thermodesulfobacteriota > Desulfobacteria > Desulfobacterales > Desulfobacteraceae > Desulfobacter > Desulfobacter sp. UBA2225. The sequence continues at coordinate 5,784 of NZ_DDYV01000034.1, forward strand.
TCAATCGCAAGGAAGCCAAAACCTATGCCGACAAAAGTGCTGTGGTGGGTATGCCCCTGACCTCCGACACCCGACTGGTCCTGGTGGATGATGTCATCACCTCGGGCAAGGCCATCCGGGAATCCCTGGAAGTTCTAAAAGGATGCAGCAATCCCCAGGTTTGCGGTATTATTATCAGTGTCAACCGCCAGGAAAAGGGAAAAACAGATAAAAATGCCCTGGAAGAGGTGGCAGAGACCCTTGGCATTCCCATTTTTGCCATTGTTACCATACGGGAAATTATTGATTTTCTGCACAATCGGGAAATAGATGGCAAAATGGTTATGGATGACCAAATGAAAGTAAAGATCGAAACCTATCTGGCAACCTATGGTGCAGACTGTTGAAATTGTTTTACGTCGGTTGCATCCATTTTTTCAAGGTGGTAGAGCCCTTGGTTAAAATCAGTAATGACTTTTTGATTTTCTTTTATCTGTTTTGATAAAAGCAGGTAAAAATTTTGCCGTATCAAAGGTTTCTGGTGGTGAGTGAACAATGCCGCTGTTTTTTGGGGAAAGATTTCTCTTATGGTGTCATACCCGCTTTCTAAAATAACAGGTGTATAATCAATTTCACCTGAAAGCAGTTTTTTGAAATTGCCTGTCTCATCCTTTGCTGTCAGGGACAAAAGTTGGCCTGAAAAAATTGCGGCATCAAAAAGGTCCTCATACTGCATCCCTGCAACGATGCCTGCCCGGTAACTACTCAGATCGTCAAGTTGCTGCCAGTCGAAACTTTTTGATTTCAGATGAAAAAAAACAATCTCTGCGGTAATGAAGGGTTTGCTGAAATAGAAATGGCTATTTCGGCTTTTGGTTTTTCTCCAGAGCATTGTGCCGTCAACCAGCCCCTCCTTTGCCATATTAAAGGCGCTCAGCCTGGATCTGAAAATAAAAGAGACCTGGTAGTTTTCCAGTGCAAATGCCCGGGTCACGACCTCTGCGACTTTGTTGAAAAAAGAGGGGGTTAAATCCGGAGACGGTTTTTGAGGGGGCATAAGCCCTGTACTGATCGTGATTTTTCGGGCCGGTGCGAATACTTCCTCCTGGGCCCTGAGAATATATTGGTCAATTATTTGTTCTTTTTTCATCTGTTTCAGTACTGACGCCAAAGGCTCTGCCAGGTGAGCATACTTTTTGTTCAGATAGGGATAAAGGAGCAGGGTATCTACGGAACCGGCATTGTATATATTCTTCTGTCTGAATTCCGCTTCATTGAGAATGCTGCCAATGGCGTCCTCAACTCCCAGAAATATGCCGATTCTTTTCGATGCAAGCATCCGCAGGCCCTGGGTAGAATTCGATGCGCCGTAGAAGGTTTGGGAGTTCGAACCATACTGGCGAATCATCCGCTCAAGATAGACGCCGTCTTTACTGAATCCGATAACGATATTTTCATATTTTTTTAAGTCCTGCCATTCATTCACACGGATATCAGGATTCATGGAATAGACACAGATCCGGCTTTCCCAAATGGGTTCTCTTACCTGTATCAGATTGGGATATTTTTTCTGTACAGCCGGGGGCAGCCAGCCCCTTGCACATTCTCCATCAATACGACCGGCATTGGATTCCCCAAGGGAGCGTTTCAACGGATACAGATTGTAGGCAAAAGTATAACCCAACCTGGAAAAGGCTTCCTTATAAATTAACTCCATGGCCCGTTTATAGATATCACTCCCAAGATTATTCATAGCAAAAACAACGGGTTTTCTGTCAATACGTTCCAATGGCGCGTGAAGCACGGCATTTTCCTGAGCTGCGGACCCGCGGGCCGCCAGAGCAAAAAGAGACGAAACAAGAGTGATCCAGACCACCACAACTGCTTTTTTGATTGCCATTGATTTATCGAGAACCTTTTATTTTAGCATGCCCTTGGGAGATTAAAGGATCGGATACATTACATTGCCCGGCTGATGATTTTAAGACCATCCAGGGTCAGGGTTAAGTCCACGGATTCGATGGCATTGGATACTTCGGCAATGAGCGGGGCAAGTCCACCCGTGGCAATGATCATGGGTGTGGTTTTCATTTCCTGTTTCATCCGGTCCACCATACCGTCCACCATGGCAGCGTTGCCGTAGATAATACCGGACTTGATGCTTTCAATGGTGTCATCGCCGATTACCCTTTCCGGTGCTTTGAAAATTTCCACCCGGGGCAGGCGGGATGCCTTCTGGAAAAGTGCTTCGGATGAGATCATTACACCGGGGCAGATAGCGCCGCCAAGGAATTGGCCTTTTTCCGAGATGGCGTCAAAGGTCGTGGCAGTGCCGAAATCAATCACAATCAGTGCCTTTTTATGTTTTTCATAGGCTGCTACGGCATTGACAATACGGTCTGCGCCGACCTCGTTGGGATTGGAATAGAGAATGGGCATCAGCTTTTTTACGGATGCCGGATTGATCCACAATGGTGTAATACCCAGATACTGCTCGCAAAAAGCGTTTAATATCCTCACGGACGACGGAACCACGGAGGATATGACAATTTTTGTGATGTCCGTGAGCTGGATGCCTTTGTCGGCAAACAAAGCCCGGGCCAGGATATTGAATTCATCGGTCGTGGTTTCCCTGATGGTTCTGATACGCCAGTCCTGGGTCAATGTTTCATTTTCGTAAACGCCGATCACCGTATTGGTATTGCCCACATCAATGACCAACAGCATGTTTTTTCCTTTTGATTCCAATTTGTTTTATCCTTATTTTATAAATTTTTTTAGGCAACCTCGGGGTTTATTCAATTTTAACGGTAAATACCCGGGGAGAGGCATTGGTCATGACCAGCTCCACGGGGATGTCAATGCAGGCGTGTCGGGCATATACCCCGGTTTTGAGTCCTTTAAGATCCATGAACGCATAAATTTTGTCGGCCAGGTTCGTGTTGTTCAACGTTTCCTGGGGACCTTTAAGATCAATAGAAATGGTTGACGGTTCAATGCTGACTTTTTTCCCGGGCCGGTTTTGAAGTTCTATTGGAATCTGCTCAATGGTCCGGGTCCCGGTGAGCGGCTGAATCTGCACAGACACGACAAATATGGATTGGGCCGCCGTGAAAAGTTCAGGCTGTCCAAGGTCCATGGGGACTTCCTTTTTAAAATTTTCATTGGCATTGCTCAGGTCCACGGGTTTGGTGGTGAACGTTTGAATCCGGTTAATCAGAGATTCCGCGCCGGTCACAGCCACTGTGGCTGGTTCACACTCCGGTGAAAGCGCCATGTAGCCCTTGGCCGTTTCTCCGATAAGCGGAACCGTCACCTTGAAGACCCGGGTTACTTTTTTTTCCAGGCGGATGCTTAAAGAAGAAGGGGTGATGTTAACAATGGAAACAGAACGTCCCAGAGGAATCCGGTTTTTATCCACAGGCAGCAGATAAGACCCCGGTTCAATGGCATCGGCGCCGCCTGCCGGGTCAAAAGCCAGGTCCGTATAGATGTCTGCAGGATAGACCAGGCTTCTCTTTGAAAGTTTTTCAATGTGTTTGGGGCGGCATTTTATCCTGACTTCTATTTTGTCCGTGTGAAAGTTTGTTAAAATCATATCATCCGGAACATTGGCATAATCCACAGGCAAGAGCAGGTTTGTTTTCCTAAGTTCCTGGGTGCAGGAGGCGAAAATAACAATCATAATCACCGCAGTCGCCACAGCCATTGGGACGGCCACCCGGAAAAATAAAGGTATTTGTCGGAGCTTAAGCATTCCTGATGGCGTCAATGATGTGTGAGAATGCACACACCGTTTCAACATCATGAACCCGAATAATGTGTGCGCCGTTCATCAGGGACGCTGCGCAGGCAGCCAGGGTCCCGTATTCTGTGCCTGCATCCCCGGGTCCGACCTTTTTGCCCGTGGTCTTGCCCAGCACTTTCTGGATAAAGGATTTTCTAGACGGTCCTATGAGCACCGGATACCCAAGGGCTGTGAGCTGGTGAAGCTCCTTGATCAACACAAGGTTGTGCGCAACGGTTTTACCAAACCCTATGCCCGGATCCAGGATAATTTTTTTTGGGGACATGCCTTTTTCAATCACAAAGTTAACCCGTTCTTGCAGATAGGTGATGATTTCACCCATGAGATCATCATAGCTCGGGTTCACCTGCATGGTTTCCGGTGTGCCTTTCATGTGCATGAGAACGGCCGGCGCACCGGTCTCCACAGCCACATCCAGCATGCCGGGATCTTTTTCAAAGGCGGAGATGTCATTGATGATGGACCCACCGGCGGCAAGGGCTTCTTTTGCCACCTTGGCTTTCACCGTATCAATGGAGATGGGAATATCAATCCGGCTTGCAATGGCCTCAATGACAGGTATGGTTCGATCCAGCTCTTCCTGCTCGCTCACCGGTTCGGAAAACGGCCTGGAGGATTCTCCGCCGATGTCCAGGATATGGGCTCCCGCCGCCACCATCTCATGGGCCCGGGTCAGGGCTTTGTCCAGGCTGGTGTATTTTCCCCCGTCTGAAAAAGAATCCGGCGTGGTGTTTAAAATACCCATGATACAGGCCCTTGGGCCTAAATCCAGTTTGAAACGGCCAAATTCAAGTGTAAAGGCTGTGGTGGTCAAGGAAATTCTCCGATTAGTGTTTGGACGTAAAGTCACCCATCCGGCATCCGGGCAATCTTGAGCGCATGCACTGCTTTATCGTATTGAGCCCGTCCAAACACCGATTTTCTGTCTATGCTCTAATCCTTTTTTTCCTTGGAGTCATCAGGCTCGCCCGGCTCGTTCTGCTTTATTGCCTCCACGTCAACAATCCGAGCCTCGGAATCCGGCGTCTGCGGATCAACGGCTTTTGTCTGCGCATCGTCGTCGGAATGATCATCCTTGACATCATCGCGCTTATTTTGTGTCGGGGGCTCCTCCGCTTTGGGCGGCTCCTCTTCAGTCCGGATGTTCCGGCGTCCAAAGAAATCAAAATCCGGGCGAAGGCTTGCAATAAGATCATCAAGTTCAGGCCCCATAACTGTTTCCTCTTCCAGGAGAAGGTCGGTCAGGGCATGGAGGATGTCGATATTCTCCTCTAAAATGGTTTTGGCCTTATTGTATGCGCGTGTGATCAGGCCCGCCACTTCGGCGTCTATTTTCTGGGCCGTGGATTCGGAATAGCCTTTGGCCTGGGTCATTTCCCTGCCGATGAAGATATTTTCATCGTGATCTTCATAGGAGACCGGTGCCAGGGCATCACTCATGCCGAAACTTCTGACCATGCGGTTGGCAAGTTTTGTGGCTTGCTTTATGTCATTGGAGGCTCCGGTGGAGATTCGTTTGAATATGATCTCTTCTGCCACACGGCCGCCAAAGGCAATGGCCAGTTCGTTTTCAAGCTGGTCCTTATATTTAAAATCCCCTTCTTCGGGCAGAAACCAGGTCACCCCGGCAGCCCTTCCCCTAGGGATAATGGTGATTTTATTCACGGTATCCGTATTGGGCAGGAACCGGGCCACCAGAGCATGGCCGCCTTCGTGGTAGGCCGTGGTCTTTTTTTCATCTTCCTTGATTACCTTGGATTTTCGTTCGAGCCCCATGTAAACTTTGTCCTTGGCATCTTCAAAATCACGCATGGACAGTTTTTCATGGTTGCGCTTGGCTGCCAGAAGGGCTGCCTCATTGCACAAGTTTTCCAGGTCTGCACCGGAAAAACCAGGCGTCCCTTTGGCCAGAATGGTCGGGTTCACATCCTTGGCCAGGGGACTTCTTTTCATGTGTACCCGCAAAATGCCTTCACGACCTTTGATGTCGGGCATATCCACCACCACCTGCCGGTCAAATCGACCCGGGCGCAGCAGTGCCGGGTCCAGAACATCGGCCCGGTTGGTGGCTGCCATGAGAATAACCCCTTCATTGGATTCAAACCCGTCCATCTCCACTAAAAGCTGGTTCAAGGTCTGTTCCCGTTCATCGTGCCCGCCGCCAAGGCCTGCGCCTCGCTGGCGACCCACGGCATCAATTTCGTCAATAAATATAATACACGGGGCGTTTTTCTTGCCCTGGGCAAACAGATCCCGGACCCGGGATGCACCGACACCCACAAACATTTCAACAAAATCAGATCCGGAAATGGTGAAAAACGGAACGCCTGCTTCCCCTGCCACGGCCCTGGAAAGCAGGGTTTTGCCGGTACCTGGATTGCCCATCAAAAGCACACCCTTGGGGATACGGCCGCCCAGCCGAGTATATTTATTGGGGTTTTTCAGAAAGTCCACCACCTCGGTGAGTTCTTCCTTGGCCTCATCAATGCCCTGGACATTGGCAAAAGTTACCTTCTCCCCCTTGTCATCCATGAGCCTGGCCCGACTTTTTCCAAAAGACATGGCTTTTCCCCCGCCGCCACCGCCCTGCATCTGACGCATGAAAAAAATCCATACCCCTATGAGCACAATCATAGGTAGCCAGGAAACGATAATGGACATAAACCAGGACGATTCAGCCGGCGGCTTGGCTTTGATGGCCACTCGGCTTTTGCGCAGGGTTTCAATGAGTTGGGCATCCTCGGGGGCATAGCTGTTGAACCTTGCACCAGTGTTATCGGTAATGATCAGATCCCGCCCCTGGATCACCACATTTTGAATCCGACCGCCTTCCACAAGGGACAAAAATTCTGAATAGCCGATGTCTGACTGGCCGCCCTGCTGCTGGTTGAAAATATTGTAAAGCATGACCATCATCAGGACAATCACCAGCCAAAGGGAGATATTTTTATATAATTGATTCAATGTCTTTCCTCTCTTAGGTTTAGCTAAAAACATTAATGGATATATATAAACATAAATTTATTTTATACAAGGGTCAGCCCCGGGGTTTTCGTCCGGTTGTCTATTTTGATACCCGCGGGTCTTAAGATGCCTGCCAAGTGTCCGCAGCGCTGTTTCTTCCTTTTTTATACGCAGAATATCCCTGTATCTGTATACCCGAAGTTGGCCGGGAAGGTCCAGGCTCTTTCCTGATTCTCCTTTTTTGCCTGCAAAGCAAAGGATATCCCGGATATGGGTGTTGGAAATTCGTCTTAAATTCTGTTTTATTGACAACAGTGCTGCACGGATGACCCGGGCACCCAGGGCCCGGTCGAGTTCGTTAATCGTTGGTATGGACAAATCAATCTGATTTTTTTCCCTTCCGGTTGTTGCTTTGTCCAGGGCCGTTCGGGCCATTCGGTCCAGAAAATCATCTTCCAGTCCGATGATGCCGGACAGACGCTCCAGTCCGGCTTTAATGTCGGGATTGAACTCCTTTTCAAGAAAGGGGATCAGACAATGGCGGATTCGATTGCGAAGGTAGGATGTGTCCTCATTGGACCCGTCAACCCTATACGCCTGGTGTATCTCATTAAGAAATGCCAGGATGTCGGCCCTGGGCATCCGGATCAACGGACGTATAAATTTTTCCTGCCTGACCGGCGGAATCCCCCGAAGCCCAAGGGTACCGGTCCCCCGGACAAGATTCATTAAAACCTGTTCTATATTGTCATCCCGGTTATGGCCCAGAGCAACGCGCTGAAAACCTTTTTCACAGGCTATCCGCGTAAAAAATTCATACCTGGCATTTCTGCCGGCCTCTTCAACACAGAGCCGTTGCTTTTTCGAAAGTTCTGCCACATTTTTTGTTTCAACGACCAGGTCAAGGTTGTGTGCCTGGGCAAACTTACGGACAAAGGTCTCATCGGCCAGGGCATGGCTGCCTCGAAGCATGTGATTGAGGTGAGCCAGGGCTATGCGGATGTCCAGGTTTTTTTTTAAACCTATTAAAACCTGTGCCAGAGCAATGGAGTCAGGACCGCCCGAAATGCCTATCAATACACTGTCTCCAGGGGAAACCATGCCGTGTTCCCGGATGGTATCAAGCACCTGGTCTTTAAATTTTGAGGCAAAGGATGATAGGCCTGTCATGTGTTATTAATGCTGCGTATGAAATACGGATGATTTTTTTCAGTCATGGATATTTAATACCAGAAAACAGGTATAATATGCAATGCCCGCAGCGTTGAGTCTGTAAGTTTGTATTGATTCGACGCCAGGTCAATGTCCGAACCGAGCTTAAAATTTCCTTTGGCACCGGAACCATAAAGAACGACCGCATCTATAATGAATTTCTGCAATTGGAGCAATTTATGTATTATACAAAATTCAACACCCGGTTCTGCGAGATCACCTTGGCCGGAGACGAAAAGGGGCTTGCCCTTCTTCACCTCAACACCGGCCAGGGCAGCCGTGAGTTTGAGATTCAGAGCTCTTGGGAATTAAAGCCGGAATTTTTCAAGAATACCCAATCCCAAATCCTGGAATATCTGGCGGGTAAAAGAGCGGTCTTTGAGGTCTCCTTAAACCCNNCCGGCAGGTACTGAATTTCAGAAAACGGTCTGGGCGCAGTTGTGCACTATCCCCTACAACAGCCTGGCCAGTTACGGTGACATCGCTAAAAAACTGGGCAACCCAAAGGCTGCCAGGGCAGTTGGGGCGGCCAACGGGAAAAACCCCATCCCCCTCATCATCCCCTGCCACCGGGTGGTGGGGGCCGACGGCAACCTCACCGGATTTGCCCACGGCCTGGCCATCAAGGAAAAACTCATTGCCCTGGAACAGGGGCTGATCTTTTAACCGCAAAGCTAAACGGAGGAAGAATGGCGAGGACTTTTGCATTTGATGTATACGGTACATTGATCGACACGCACGGGCTGGTGTCCACCCTGGAAAGAATCGCAGGAGAAAGGGCTGCTGCCTTTTCCCAGACCTGGCGGGAGAAGCAGCTTGAATATTCCTTCCGAAGAGGCCTGATGAAGCAGTACGACACCTTTGCCCGGTGTACCCGGGACGCCCTGGAATATACCTGCCGGTTCTACGGGGTTGAACCGGCCTCCGAGCAGATTCAAATTCTGCTTCAAAGTTACCGGACACTTCCGGCCTTTGACGATGCCGGCCCGGCCCTGGCGGGTTTAAAAGCGGCAGGCCACAGGGTTTACGCATTTTCCAACGGCACGGCCGAGGCCGTGGAAACGCTGCTTATATCCGCCGGTATCAGGGATCTGTTCCACGGGGTGGTCAGCGTGGACGATGTCCGTTCATTCAAACCGGATCCTGGGGTGTATGCCCATTTCTTAAACACCACCCGCACCCATGCTAAAGATGCCTGGATGGTGTCGGGCAATCCCTTTGACATCATCGGAGCGGTATCCGCCGGTATGCATGCCGCCTGGGTCCGCCGGTCAAAGGAAACAATTTTTGACCCCTGGGGCATCGAACCGGACATTGTAGTGCCCGGCCTCGGTCAGCTCACGGATCACCTGACCTGATCCAGGACAAAGGTGCCCAAGCCGTTGTATTGAAGGCCTTTATTTGAAAAAAGAGAATAACCGCGTCTTTTATTCCCCAAAAATATATTCCGACATCTCTTGGGATGAAAAATCCGTTGCAAGGGGGATCTCTATCTGTCTTTTTTCCTTTGCCGACAGGTATAACGCCAGAACAGATTCAACAGAGGTCATACCTGATCGTGCATCGGCAATGGGAGATTTTTGGTTAAGAACGGCATCTCTTAGGTCTGCATATATTGCGACGTGGGGATTGGTCAGGGATCGCAGGCCGGAAACGCCCCTTGACCGGATCTCTTTGATAACGTATTCGAAATTTTTCTTTTTACCGTTGATCCTGATATCAAAATATGGCTTACCCCGGCGAATCCCCATACGGAACGCCCCCTTTTCTCCAAGCAGGTAGAACGACGCCTCGTGGTCGCGGGAAGGTGCGTTGGTTGTTCCTTCGATCTGGCACAGCGCGCCGTTGTCAAGTTTGAGTATCCCAAGGGCGATATCTTCTGCTTCCATGTCATGAAAGCGTTTTCCAAGCATTGCGTTTGCCGCAGTGGCCTGCCCGTTCATAAGCCAGCAGATAAGATCAATTGCGTGAATACACTGGTTCATCAGCACGCCGCCGTCGTTTTTCCATGTGCCGCGCCAGGCGGTCTGATCATAATATGCCTGATCGTGTCCCCAACGCACAATTACCGATCCGTGACTGATTTTGCCGAACCGTCCGGCAGCAACATCCTTTTGCAGATTTCTGACAACGGGAAAATAACGGAAGATATGCCCCATGGCAATTCGCCTGTTTTTTTGTTCGGAAAGATCAAACAGCTCCTTGGCCTGGCTTGTTTTCATGCTCATGGGTTTTTCAAGAAGGATATGAGATCCGCTGAGCATCGCCGCTTTTGCCATAGAATAGTGCAGCCCTGATGGCGCCGTTATTGAGGTGATATCAGGTTTTTCATTTTGAAGCATCTCTTGATAATCCGTATAAGTGTTTACGGTATTCCTTATTTGATCTTTTGTTTTGCCTGACAGTTTACAGAAATCAAACAACCTGTCGAAAGCCCCGGAGGTTCTGTCTGTCACAGCACAGAGCAAAAGACCGCTGTTTTTTTTTGTTATGGCCATGATGTGTTTGACGGCAATCCGACCGCATCCGATAAGTGCTACCCGAAGCATTTTTCCAGCCATTTTTTCCCTTTATCTGTTAATTTTTATCGGTTCCGTTCTTTTCTTTCATGTCCGTCATAAACCGGCTTAACGCCTGGACATAGGATTTGGCAGAGGCCGTTATGGTGTCATCATCCTCGGCCTTACCCACCCATACCGGGGCAGACAGGTTATAGTTAAGTTCATTGCCGTTGCCGCAGAGTACAACCAATGCTTCTGCAGCCGAAGAGTGCGTCCGTCCACGATTGCTGGGCTCATAAACCACGAGTTTAGGTTTTTTTTCACCAAGTCCCAGGACATCATCAATGGCACTGAATACCGCATTGATGGGACCGTTTTTGCCCATGAAGGCCTCGCCGATCTTTTTTTCACCATCAACGACCAGTACCACCTGGGCCTGGCGGATAGTGGAATTGGCAAATTTGTTGAACGCGTAATCCACAAATTCGACATGGTCTTTCCCTGTGTATCTGAACTCATCCCCGATCATACGCAGTTCCTTGTCCCCATATGTGATGTCACGGGACTTGATCACGGGCATGATATGTTCCCGGACAAAGGCTTTTTCAAATTCGTATCCCAACTCCTCAAGCCTGGCCGTGACACCGCTCACGCCCGTCAGTTTGGTGATCTGGTGGGTGTTGCCTGTCCAGCCGATATCCTCGGGTGAGCAGGGCAGGTAAATATTCTCCCCAATGGCCTTGCCCTTTTCGTCTCCGTCGGAATGGACCCCTGACCCGTGGCGCAGGGCATTGGGTCCGATTCCCGGCGCATTGTAGGGAATGGGAATGAAGCTTTCCCTTTCAATGAACCTTGCCACGGCATTGGTTTTTTCAAGTTTAAAGGAGGTAAAGTATTTGCGGTTGTAGGAAGGTTTCAAGCAAAGATTCATGATCACCTGCTCCAACGGCGTATTGCCTGACCTTTCACCCAGGGAGTACCAGGTGCCTTCCACCTGCCTGACTCCCTGTTCAACGGCTGCAAGGGTATCTGCGACACTGACGCCGAAATCATTGTGGGCGTGGAAACTGAGCATCACGTCATCCGTGCCCTCCACGAGCATTTTAAAGTACCGGATGGCTTCCTGGATTTCAATTTCAATTCCCTTGGCCACGGTATGGGGAATGTTGATCACGTCTGCGCCTGCCTTAATCGCATGGCCATAGATTTTGGAAATATACTCCTGCAGAAAACTATGCTCCGGGTTCAGGGACTGGGACAAGGCCAGGATGGTGTTCTGGGCCGAGAATTCCACCCGGCCTTTACCGCCTGTCAACTCCTTTGCATAGGCAACTGCCCGGGATGCTTTTTTAATTTGCTCATTGGGATCTGCTTTATATGCCCGGATGGATGCCTCGTCAATATTCAGGGTGAACACGTGGATGGTGGGCTTGGGATTATTTTCCAGTGCCTGCCATGTCCGATTGATATTTTCAAGATCCATGGTGGTCAGTCCGCAGATATGGGGGCCTTCCACGGTATCGGCAATCTGTTTGACCGTATCAAATTCCAAAGGGGTTGAGCTGGGAAACCCAACCTCTATGGTACTCACTCCCGTGTTTGCCAGAAACCGGGCAATTCTTAATTTTGAATCCCCTTTAAAGGTTACCCCGCCTTGCTCACCATCCCTCAGAGTCGTGTCAAAAATTTCAACTTCCTGCCTCTCCTGGCCTGGAATCTGAGTCCGGTCCAGTACCCATGTCCCGGTTTCGTTTTTTTTGATTGCCATGTTCTTCCCCTTTATTATGTTGGATAAAAATGAAAAAAGCCGTTATCTGCCCGGCAGGGGCTGATAACGGCTTTTGTTTTCGCTTATGAACACTATGCCACTAAGAGCCCCGTCGCCCGGAGGTGTTAAGAACCACCTCCTCGATAAGAAGAAGGACTATTAGTCGGCTGGTAAAATTTATCATTAAATTATTCACTTTAATTAAAGTTAATTTATTATATATAAATTTAATGAAGTCAATAAAAAAATAATTGGTATCAATTAAAACGGAATATTTTCGTTATCTAAATCATCATCATCATCGTGGTCATAAGGCATCATTTCGCTCATTAAATCAAAAAAGACCCCCAGAGATTGACATAAATTTTTTATAATCCGGCTATGAGCCTCCTTTTCATTAATATCTTTTGTTTTGGATATTGTTTTCAGTTCAACAGCCAGTTCGTTTGTCAAGCCAGTGATAATTTTATCAGGATCCATTAATTTTTCCTCCAATCTTGGTCATTAAAGTTTTGTTGTTCCATATGTCTGTTTGGGTTTTATCAATCCACATTCAGCACAACAGAAAAGCAGCTGAACGCTGCCCAGACAGGATCGCCCACACCAAGGCCCAGCCATTGCGCGCCCTGTGTCGACACCAGGGCGCATAATCTTGTTCCGTCCTTGATACGCACGATATATTCCGTATTAATCCGTCCGGCATTGATCTGCTCGATCATGCCGTAAAACCTATTTTCAGCAGAGCATTCCGGCTCTTTTTCTCCGCTGTACACGATCACCAGCGGGGCTTTGACTTCTGCCATAATCAGTCTTGATTCTTTTAATGAAAGCCGTTCCACGCTGCTGTTAGTGATTACTGCTTCAACGGTGTCACCTCCGGCGGTTGTCAATGTGACCCGGGTCTGGATGTCTCCTTTCTGAAGCGCCTGGATTTTGCCGAAAAATGAATTCCGGGCACTGGTTTTACGGGACGCTTCCCTTTCGATGAAAAGTTTTGTGACCTGTGCAATGTCCTCTTTGGAAAACGAGACATAGGCGCTGGTCAGATTCATGGTTGAATGCCCCAGCATGGTCTGTACGGCCGGCATGGGCATATTACGCTGCATCAACTCCACAGCTCTTGCCTTCCGGATCATTTCCGGGCCCCCAAGCTTCTTGGGAAACCCTAAAGCCTGGGCCCGTTCGTAAAATTTACGTCGAACAAATCCGGGATCCACATTGAATTGTTTTTCTAAAAACTGCCTGAATGACGGATCGTTCAGCATCTGTTCAAGTTCAGAAGCAAGGGCGGTTGAAATCGTGACATTTCTATGTTCTGTCTGGGCCTGCGGATCTTCATTTCCCAAATCCACCAACTGCCGATTGAAATCAATACGTTTGAGAGGGTCGAGGGCCAGAATTTCATTTAACTTTGCACCCGTGTACCGGATGAGCAAAAAGATCACCAGGATGCGGCGGCGGGACAATTGGACATCTGACCGGGGAGATTCGGTTGCCCATGCCCTGAATGCCTTCTCCAGACGGTCAAGTTGGACCGAATCCAGGCAAGGGCCTGTCTCTGGGATCGAAACAATGCGTCCCTGGTCCATGCCGCCCTGCGAGGGTGACTGGGGGGCTGGTAACGGGGAATCGGCGGTTGTTTTAGAATCCATCTACGCTCTCTTTTCTTCTTAAGTAACCCTTGTGCCCCATTTTTATAGCACAGATGAGCAGAAAAACAGGTGGCTTTTCTTGACAAATAATTTTTTTATTTATAAACTGACACGAAAATAATATTTATCGTGCTACTATAAGTTTTGGCTGACGGCCATCAAAAGGAGGTAAAATGCTTTTTCATACTGCCGGTATTGAAGTTCAGCCCTGGATTCCGCCGATAGTGGCGTTCGGGATTTCATTTTTCACCTCCATGGGCGGTATATCCGGGGCCTTTCTCCTGCTGCCGTTTCAAATGTCATTTCTGGGATATGTCAATCCTTCGGTCAGCGCAACCAACCACGTGTTCAATATTGTAGCTATTCCCAGCGGTGTATTCCGGTATTGGCGGGAGGGACGAATGGTATGGCCCCTGGCCTGGGTGGTGATCCTGGGTACCCTTCCGGGTGTCTTCATAGGGGCTATTCTGCGGGTGGCATATCTGCCCGATCCACTCCGGTTTAAACTGTTTGCATCTGCTGTTCTGTTTTATCTCGGGGTTAAAATGGCAAGGGACTTAATGAAAAAAAGCAATGTAAAGATCCCTCCCCTCACTACAAGCGAATTGAAAGCTCAGGATATGGATGACTGCCATTTTTCCCAACCGGCTGATTCGCAGGCGCGTTCTGCAACCGGTCTAACAAGTCCGAACCCCTCCTGGTTTAATCTGAAGCGCATCAGCTACATCGTTGACGGCCAGGCGTTTGACATATCATTCTGGGGTATTTTTACCCTCAGTTTAATCGTGGGCATTGTGGGTGGCGTGTATGGTATCGGCGGGGGATCGATCATTGCCCCGTTTTTTGTAACATTTTTCAGGCTTCCCATTCACACTGTGGCAGGAGCCACACTCATGGGAACTTTTATTACCTCAGTTGCCGGGGTTGCCTTTTACCAGCTGATAGCCCCTTTTTTTCCGGCCATGTCCGTAGCCCCGGACTGGGGTCTGGGCCTCTTGTTCGGGATTGGCGGGATGGCAGGGATGTACCTGGGTGCCTACTGCCAGAAATATGTTTCGGCCAACCTGATCAAATTAATGCTCACAGGTATTATTCTCTTTACCGCAACCCGGTATGCGGCTTCGTTTTTAGGCCTTTAAGCCTCGCCGCAATAAGACCGAGCCTAATTGCGAGGTGTTGAAACAAACAATTTCCCAAAAGCGTTCAATAAAAAGTCAGTGGCATTCCAATTCAAACTTTATTAGTATGTCAAATTGCTCGGTTAGGGACCAGGGTTTTTATTAATTTGTTTCAGGCATCAGGCATAAATAGGAATGGGTATAGCATCTGATATTGCCATTATTGTTGTGGCCGGTTTAATTGGCGGCCTTGTCGCCCAGTGGTTAAGACAGCCTTTAATCTTGGGATACATTCTGATCGGCGTCATGATTGGCCCGTTTACCGGGGGTGTCACTGTCTCCAATATCCATGATATTGAATTGTTAGCCGAGATTGGTGTTGCGCTTTTGCTTTTTGCTCTGGGACTGGAATTTTCACTGAAGGAATTAAAACCTGTTGCCCGGATTGCTTTGATCGGCACCCCGATACAGATGCTATTGTCAATTCTCCTTGGTTTTGGCATCGGTACAATATTGAACTGGCCTTTTACCGATTCGCTCTGGTTCGGCGGACTCATTGCCTTATCCAGTACCATGGTGATTCTTAAAACACTGATGAGCCAGGGCCGAATAGGAACCCTTTCAAGCCGGGTCATGATCGGCATGCTGATTGTTCAGGA
>NZ_DDYV01000204.1:0-15314 GCF_002348205.1 Desulfobacter sp. UBA2225
CCCTGGAATGGGAAATATCGCCGACAATGCAAACCTTTAACCCCTCAAACCCGCCTTTTTCCTCCTGGATCGTCATCATGTCCAAAAGGGCCTGGGAGGGATGGGCATGGGTACCGTCTCCGGCGTTGATAACCGAGCATTGCACCCATTTCGCCACCTGGCTCGCCGCGCCCGAAGATGAATGGCGCATCACGATGATATCAGGCTTCATGGACTCAAGGGTCCTGACCGTATCCCTTAATGTTTCCCCCTTGACAATGCTGGAGGAGGACTTGGATATGGAAACCGTGTCTGCAGAAAGACGCTTGCCGGCCAACTCAAAAGAGATCTTGGTCCGGGTTGACGGCTCCTGGAAAAAAAGCACAATGGTTTTGCCGCGGAGGGTGGGCACTTTTTTAACGGCCCGCTGGGAGATCTCCTTCATCCCCCGGGCAGTGTCCAGGATATACGTGATCTCCTCACGGGTCAGGGAATCAATATCCAGAATATCTTTTTTTTCAAACCGCATATGTAGTATTCCTTAAAACAGCAAAGTGCCGATCCGGTTAAAACGGACGCTGAAATGCGCCTTGTCCCAGGACCAGTAAATAATCATGGCTTCGCCCCGCACCTCACTTAAATCCACAAAACCCCAGAACCGCGAGTCATGGCTGTTATCCCGGTTGTCTCCCATGACAAAAAGCTTGTTGGCAGGCACGATGATTTTTCTTAAGTTATCCCGGGTGGTAATCTGACCCGGCAGAATCCGGGGATCCTTGTACTGGGCCCAGGGCTGGTCAGTGACAACTTTTTCATTGACATACAGCTTTTTATTCACAATTTCCAGGGTGTCGCCTGCAACGGCAACAACCCGCTTGATATAATCCTTGGACGGATCTTCCGGATATTTGAACACCACAATATCATTGTGCTGGGGATTTTTCACCGGGATCAGGGTTTTTCCGTCGGTAAAAGGAATTTTCACCCCGTAAATAAATTTATTGACAAGAATCTGATCTCCGATCTGAAGGGTCTCAAGCATTGAACCCGAAGGGATCTTAAAGGCCTGGACAATAAAGGCACGGATAAACAGAGCAATAACAATGGCAATGAGAATCGCTTCAATATTCTCCAGCCAGGCGCTTTTCTTTTTTTTAGTCATTATTTTTTAATCTCTTATCAGCAGAACAGATGCTGGGGGACCCCGATATAAAATCTGGATTTCTGGATTTCGGTTTTCAGAATCTGGGCAATCTTTCTTGCCTTGACCATACTGGATAAAGGCACCGTGGGAACGGGTTCCCCCTTGATCATGATGGTGCCGCTTTTAAGCTCGGCATAACTGACCTGACCGTAAGACCTGGAGATGCCTTTGGGGTAATCATATCCGTAGTCGATGATTTGTGTAAAAATCTCTTCATCAGAAACTGACGTATATTTGAGGATCTCTTCATTTAAAATGGGAATGGGGATGCCAAGCCCCACAGACAGCGACACCCCATAGCCGCGGATGCTCTGCCCCACCAGCCACTCGGGAGACATCTGCTTAAGGTCCCCGATAACGGATAAGGTCCCGGCCCCGCTCAAGGGCACGCCGTTCAGGCCTCTGTCCACATCTTTTTTATGCTGGGTACCGGTCCAGGTCACGTATCCCTGGGCGCCGCCCAGGAAAATCCTTGTACCCAACCCGATGGTTTTCAAATAGGGATCGTTGAACAAAGGGCTCAAACAACCGGAAGTGGAATAGTTGGCATTGGCCATATTTGGTTTAAGGGTGCCCATGTACGTGTACTTTGTCTTGTCCGACCGGTTGACGGCGCAATTATAGTTCTGATATGCATTTCTCGGGTTACACAGGATGGCATTGGGCAAATCCTTTAAGGTCACGGTTTTCTCAATTGCAAGATTGGGATAACAATCGGTACCGTAACTTTCCGCCCTCACGTGTACCTGTTTACCGGCCACAAGATCCTGAATGACATGCCCGCCCCCGTAATTGAACTCTCCCGGGTGATATTTATTCAAGGGATCTTCTTCACAAACAGCCGTGGCCCCCAGATAGCAGTCCACCGCTGCAATGGCCGAATAGGCCGGTACATTGTTGAACCAGGTTTTGGTCGTGCGAATCACAGGCGAGGACTGGCCGATATTTATAAAAGCCCCGGATGAACACATGGGCGCAAAGGTCCCGGTGGTCACCACATCCACTTTGCGGGCCGCTTCCACAACCCCTTCTTTTGCCGCGATATCAATAATCTCTTCCGCCGTTACCACCACAGCCTGGCCGGCCGCAATTTTGGCGTTTATCTCTTCGTAGGTCTTATTCACCTGACAGGTGCTCATGATTTAAATTGTCCTGATTTTCTTTAAAGGTTATTCGTTTACTGAATCTGCGCTTTAACAGACTCAATTTTTGAGGTGATGTTGTTTGTTATCCAGGCCGGATCCCACCACTCCACGGGGTTGATAAACACATTGTGAAGCATCATGGAAAAATGCAGATGATCGCCTCCGGCAAGCCCGGTCAGGCCGGTTCGGCCAATAATATCGTCCTTTTTGACCATATCGCCTTTGGCCACGCTCATCTGGCTTAAATGGGCATAAAGGCTGGCAAGACCAAGCCCGTGGTCAATGATAACGGTATTGCCGAAAATGCCGACATTTTCCGCCATGATGATCCGTCCATTGTTGGTCGCCCCCACCGGCGCATTCGATGTAGAGGCCAGGTCAATACCCAGATGGGTGGAATGACTGACAACCTTTCCATTGTATTTGTATGTGCGTTTATCTGCGAACTGGGCCCGGTTTGCGGCCCCGGAAAGGCGGTTGAAACGATCTTTCCACATCAACTCGGCACGGGTATCCGAAGGTACTTTAAGTACGGTTTCCAGATTCTGCCGGCGAAGGGTTTCGTTAATATATAAAAATTTTGCCAGCAAAGGATTCTGTTCGGTCAAAAATTGCGCTTCCAGAGGGCCTAAGTTAAAGTCCGGCATTTTGAATTCCAGAAAATCGTCTGAGATGTTCAGGGTGTCTGACCTGAAGGTCTTATCTTTAATGTAATGATAAAATCCGCGCTTGGTCTCATTTCCGGCAGGATCCCGGGCTTCTACCAAAATACGGGTATCAGGTCCCTGGGTGTGGGACAGAGCAAAGAGGGCTGTAATTACAAGGGGATCATTAAATACACCGGAATATCCGGGAAAAAAATTATCCCCTACCCTGACGCCGCTTTGAACATTTTCTTCATCAAGTTTATAAATCACAAGGCCGACCCCGCCCTTGGACACATTATGCTGGGAGGTTAAAACCTGGAATCGGGGCGGCACCGTATCAATGATCACCGGCCGCTCTTCGTAAAAGCGGTTGCCTTTGGTCCATTTACGCCAGGCATAATCCGTTACAACAATCCGGATAACGGCCTGGCCGTCGCTCATCCCGTATTTACCCGTCTCAACGGGAATCACAAAGGTATCTGACACGATTGCATTATCACTGAACAAAGAGAGAATGGAAGCGGGTGGATAAGATTTATCCAAAAGGACTTTTTCATTATCTTTTTGCACTATGGAAACAGTGACATGCCTCAAACCGACCCCTTTATCCGTTGCGGTCATGTTTATTTCATAGGATTGTTTCAGATACTGGGAGGGCAAACTGATATCAGCTTGGGGGAGATCGCCCTCATATTTGCAAAACAGAACCCAGCCCACAGGCACGACAATTGCCAGGAATACAATCAGAAACAGCGTCCTTTTCATCAAACAACCTTATTTTTCAAGAGGTTAGACGACCACATTAAAAACGAATTTAGGATATCAGCAAACGCCTTTCTTATCAAGGAATTTTCCCCGGCACTGATCCACCTTGACATTTACCCGGACGAATAATAATTAGGGGTATCATCATTTGTTTTTTTTGTTTGAAGGAAAAGCTCTATGACAAACTTTTTTTTTGACCTGACCCATAACAATCCAGATCGTTTTTTTCTCATTGCCGGACCCTGTGTTATAGAGGATTTAGACACAAGCCTTGGCATTGCAAAACACCTGAAACAGGTCACAAGCGACTTAGGTATTCCTTATATTTTCAAAGCATCCTATGACAAAGCAAACCGCACTTCGGTTCAGTCATTCAGAGGTCCCGGCCCCGAACGCGGCCTTGAAATCCTAAAACAGATCAAAACAGAACTGAACATCCCTGTTCTTTCGGACATTCACTTGCCTGACCAGGCGGAAAAATCTGCACGAGTACTTGATATTATACAGATCCCTGCATTTTTATGCCGACAGACAGACCTGATTTTGGCCGCCTGCAGGACAGGTAAACCTGTAAATATTAAAAAAGGGCAGTTCCTTGCACCGGCCGATTGCCGGAATATCGTTGAGAAAGCCGAATCTACAGGGAACCGTGACATTGCCATCACGGAACGCGGTACTTGTTTCGGATATAACAACCTTGTGGTGGATTTCAGATCCATACAGATTCTACGGGAATTGGGCCTGCCCGTAATTTTTGATGCCACCCACAGTGTGCAGCTTCCCGGCGGCAGCGGCAATGCATCGGCAGGGGAAAGACAGTTTGTAGCACCCCTTGCAAAGGCCGCAGTGGTCTGCGGTGCCCACGGCCTGTTCATGGAAACCCACCCCGATCCGGACAAAGCCTTGTGCGACGGACCGAACTCCATCCCCTTAAGTCAAATGAAAAATCTTTTGACCCATCTGGTTAATATCAGAAAAGTTGCAGGACAGTCTCTATGACAACACCATTGGCAGATATCCGGCTGCTGCTTTTAGACGTGGACGGGGTCCTCACCGACGGCAGCATTACCTATACAGACACAGGTGAACAGATCAAAAGCTTTAATGTCAAAGACGGTCTAGGTATTCGCCTGCTCATGGAGGCAGGCGTTGAGGTGGGGATTGTCACGGCAAGGATCTCCGGGGCACTGCGCCACCGGTGCGACAATCTGGGCATCACCCTGGTTGTTGACGGTACCAAGGACAAGGCCAAGGCATTGGAATCCATATCCGCAAACACTCAAATCAACACCGCACATATTGCATTCATGGGAGATGACCTGATAGACCTGCCCGCCATGACCCGGGCCGGATTTGCCTTTACAGTGGCCGACGCCCCTGCCGAAGTTAAAACCCGGGCAGATATGATTACGGATCTGCCCGGGGGAAAAGGTGCTGTCCGCCAGGCTTGTGAAGCCATTCTCAAAGCCAAAGGGCTTTGGGAAAAGTCCGTTTCAAGATTTTTGTCATGAGCAGCGTCGGCAAAAAAAACCTGATACTGCCCCTGGCTGTGCTTTTAGGCCTCATTCTTGTTGGCGTCGGTGCTTATTATTACATCAACCACCTGCTCACCACGCCTATCAAGCTTGAAAATATTGAGCTGGATGACAAGGCTGCACTCAAACTTAACGCCCTTGAGCAGATTTCCAAAAAAAACGGAATTACCGAATGGAAGCTCAAAGCATCCAGCGCCACCCTGCTCAAAGACCCGAAAAAAGCGGTCCTTGAAGATGTGGACATTATTTTTTACACAAAGCAAAATGTACAAGTTCACCTTACAGCAACCCGGGGAGAACTCGACACCAAGACCCATGACATGATCTTATCAGAGAATGTTACTATCCGGTATCAGCAATACACCCTGACAAGTGAAACATTGCATTATGCCAAAAAACCGCATATAATACGCTCTGATTCAAGGGTTACATTTGATGACGTAAACTCCGTGATAAAAGCTGACAGCATGGAGATCCGGCTAAACCAGGATCTGATCATCTTAAAAGGACACGTAGAAGGACAATTTAGTGAAAATAGTCAGAATCCCAATAGCTTATAATATTTCTCTGATTTTGTTGCTGGTGCTGTCGACTCTTTTTGCACAGGTATCCTTTGCAGCCCAGGAGAAGGCACCTGCTGAGAAGAAACAGCCGCCGGCAGACCTGAAAATTACTTCGGATAAAATGGTCGCCGACAAAAACCAATCCATGGTGGAATTTATGGGAAACGTCAAAGCGGTTCGGGCGGACAGTGTGCTTTTAGCAAATTCGATCAAAGTATTTTTTCATACCTCAAAAACCAAAAAGGAAGACCAATCAAACGTCAAACGGATTCTTGCCACGGGGAATGTGGAATATACCGAAGGGGAGCGCAAAGCGTTCTCGGATCAGGCGGATTATGACACCACAGATGAAATACTGGTGCTCACAGGGGAAAAAGCCCGTCTGCTTACGGGAAAAAGCTGGATCTCCGGCAAAAAAATAACCCTGTTTAAGGCCCAGGACCGGGTGGTTGTGGAAAGCACCGAAAAAAACAGGGTTGAAGCATTTTTTGATGCCGAAGATCAGGATGGTTCTTTATAAATGAGCCGACTGGTACTGGAAAACCTCGTAAAGACCTATGGCGGTAAAACCGTCGTGAATCACGTCAGCCTGACCGTTGACCAGGGTCAGGTCACCGGGCTTCTAGGACCTAACGGTGCCGGAAAGACCACGACCTTTTATATGACCGTAGGCATGATCCGGCCGGACAAAGGCACGGTCCATCTTGACGGGGAGGATATAACCCGCTATCCCATGTATGTCAGGGCCAGAAAGGGCCTTGGTTACCTGCCCCAGGAGACCTCTATATTTAAAAAACTGACAGTCCGGGAAAATATAACGGCCATTCTGGAGGTTATTGACAAAAAAGTCGCGGACATCAACCGGAAAGCCGAAACACTGATGGAAGAACTTGGGATACTGGCCTTGGCCGGACAAAAGGCGACTTCCCTGTCCGGTGGAGAAAAGCGCCGTCTGGAAATTTCAAGGGTTCTTGCCACAGACCCCTTGTTCATCCTACTGGACGAGCCCTTTGCCGGCATTGATCCTTTGGCTGTTATTGATATCCAGCAAATCATATCCCAGCTTACCGACAAAGGCATCGGAATATTGATTTCCGATCATAATGTCAGGGAAACATTAGGCGTATGCAACACGGCTTATATTATGAGCCAGGGTATGGTTATGGAATCAGGCCCTCCGGAAAAAATTATTTCAAGCAAAGTAGCCAAACGCATTTACCTGGGAGACAATTTTAAACTTTAATCATGGAACTTGGATTACAACAAAGCCTTGCACTGACCCAGCAGCTGGTCATGACACCCCAGCTCCAACAGGCTATCAAACTGCTTCAGCTCTCCAGGCTTGAACTTGCCGAAATGATCCAGCAGGAAATGGAGCAAAATCCGGCGCTTGAAGAAATCTCCATTGATGAGGCCTCTGACAAAGCCATCACTGCCCAGGAAACCGAAACCCGGACAGAGGAAATAGAAGCCCCTGCCAAAGAAGTTACCATTGAAGAGCGGGTGCGCTCGGATACGGACTGGGAAAACTATATCAATGAATACAACTCCACCGGTAGAATCTACATGGAGTCTGAAAACAGTGAAGCGCTCAATTACGAATCATTTACATCCGAGAAACAAACCCTTGAAGCCCATTTAAAGTGGCAGTTGATGCTTTCGGATCTGCCGGACGAAGAGGAGCGACTGGGTCATGTCATCATCGGCAACCTGAACCGGGACGGATATTTATGCGCCGACGTAGAGGAGTTGGCCCAGAGTGCCGAGGCCGATATTCAAACCGTTGAAAAAGTGCTGGCTGTGCTCCAGACCTTTGACCCCCCCGGCGTGTGTGCCAGAAACCTGTGCGAAACGCTTTTGATTCAAGTCCGGCAACTGGGCATTGAAAACGATATCATCACCCGGATCATTACGGATCATCTCAAAAATCTTGAAAACAGAAACAGTAAAAAAATTGCCAAGGCCCTTAAAATTTCCGTTGAGGATGTGCGGGCTGCAGTAAAAATCATCCAGTTTCTTGAACCCAAGCCCGGCAGGAAATTTGCCACAGAGGAACCCGCCTACATCACCCCGGATATCTATGTTTACAAAGTCGGTGATGATTTTAAAATTGTTATGAACGATGACGGCCTTCCCAAATTAAAAATTTCAAGATTCTACAGGGAAGCCGTCGCCACCGGCAAAAAAATCCCCAAGGAGACCAAGACCTATCTTAATGAAAAGATGCAGTCCGCCTCCTGGCTGATAAAATCCATTCATCAACGCCAGAAAACCATCTATCTGGTCATGGAAAGCATCATCAAGTTTCAAAGGGATTTTTTTGAAAAGGGCATTGCCTATCTGCGGCCTTTGATTTTAAAAGATATTGCCGAAGATATTGAAATGCATGAGTCTACGATCAGCCGGGTGACCACAAACAAATACGCGTACACCCCCCAGGGACTATTTGAGTTGAAATATTTTTTCAACAGCTCCATAGAGCGGGGGGACGGACCTTCCATGGCATCGGCCAGCGTCAAGGAGAGAATAAGACAACTCATTGACAATGAAGATCCAAACGCACCCTTAAGTGACGATAAAATCGCCGCAATTCTGCAGGAATCAGATATTCAGATTGCCCGGCGAACCGTGGCAAAATACAGAAAAGTACTCAATATTCTGCCGTCCAACAAACGCAAACAATTATAGGGAGAGCTCATCTATGCAAGTCACCATCACGTTCAAACAGATAGAAGCATCCGATCCCCTGAAATCCTATGTAAATAAAAAGCTTAAACGGTTTGACAAGATGCTGGAGGGTCCGGCCGAGGCCAATGTTGTCTTAAGCGTTGAAAAAATAAGGCATATTGCCGAAATAACCTTAACCAGCGGGTCGCTTAACATCCATGCCAAGGAAGCGTCCGAAAGCATGTATGCCGCCATTGATATCCTGGCGGATAAAGTCAAAAGCCAGATCACAAAACACAAGGAAAAGATAAAGAAACACCTGTTGGGCAACAAGTCAAGCCTGACGGATACCCGTGAGTTCAGCATTGAGGAACCTTTGCCCGGGGACGTGGTTGATATTATTGAAGAACCCCTTGAAACAAAACCCATGGACATTGAGGATGCGGTGATTGAACTGGAGTCGGGCAAAAAATCTTTTTATGTATTCATTAATGCCCGCACACAAGAGGTCAATGTGATTTATAAACACAATAACGGGAAACTGGGACTAATTGCCCCCCAAGGATAGGATGGCCGGAGCCAATGAAAATCAGTGACATTCTAAAGCTGGACGCTATTATCGCAGACCTGAAAGCCAAAAACAAACCAGAGGCCATAAAAGAACTGTCCCAGGCTGTTTCTCCCGTGGCCGGAGCCGAAGTCGAAGATGTCGCAGCAGTCCTGATGGAACGCGAACATTTAGGGTCCACAGGCATCGGCGGCGGCATCGCCATTCCCCACGGCAAGTTGGAGACGGTGAAATCCATTGCTGTTGGATTTGGGCGCAGCATTAAAGGAATTGAGTTTGAGTCTTTGGATAACCGGCCCGTCCATCTTTTCTTTCTGCTTCTGACACCTGAGCACTCCACAGGCGGTCATCTGAAAGTTCTTGCCCAGATTTCAAAGCTGCTGAAAATGGATCAGTTTAAAGAACGACTGTTGGCAGCAGGTTCAACAGAGCAAATCCATCAGATCATTCTGGAAAATGACGAAGAATTTTGACAATGGAAAAATTCAAGGTTTATATCATCACCGGCATCTCAGGTTCCGGGAAGACAACTGTTGCCCAGGCATTTGAAGATGCCTCCTTTTACTGCATCGACAACATGCCCATGGAGCTTGTGCCCAAGGTGCTTGAGCTGCTGTTGGGGGAAAGCGCCAAAGTCAAGGGCGCAGCCTTTGTGATGGATATGCGGTCAAAAACTTTTTTAAATACATTTGTTTCAGGCGTCTCTGCTTTAGAGGAGATGGGCGTTTCTCCAGTCATCATATTTCTTGAAGCAGATACCCAGACCCTGGTCAAACGGTTCAGTCAAACCCGCAGGCACCACCCGGTGGGTGATAAAAAGAACCTTCTGGAGAGTATCAAGTCTGAAAAACAAGGCATGGCCTCCATCCGCAAGCTGGCCCACCAGATCATTGACACCTCTAATTTCAATGTTCATCAGCTTAAAGCAGAAATACACAACCTTGTATCCAAGGAGACCGGTTTTGAAAACTTGATGAAACTGAATATCATGTCTTTTGGTTACAAATACGGCATCCCGGTGGATGCGGATATTGTGGTGGATCTGCGTTTTCTGGCAAATCCCTATTTTGTGCCGGAACTCAAAGCCCATGACGGAGAATCCGATGCGGTAAAAGCCTTTGTCCTGGAAAACCCGGAGACAAAAACCTTTTTAAAAAAATATAACGACCTTATCGACTATCTCATTCCTTTATATAAAAAAGAAAACAAGGCATATCTAACACTTGCATTGGGCTGTACCGGTGGCCGCCACCGTAGTGTTGCCATTTCCCGGGCCGTATTTGAACGGCTGATGAAAAAGGGGCTGAACCCAAGCTTGCGGCACAGAGATATTGACAGAGACATCAAAGAAACATAACAGGCAAACTATGACAGGAATTTTAATTGTCACCCATGCAAATCTGGGTGCAGCATTAATTGATACCTTGGAGTTCATTTTAGGGACCAAGCAGGAAAAACTTGGGACCATAGCCATAGACATCAAAGAGGATCCGGAAATCTTACGCAACAAAATCAAACAGGGTATTAAAGATGTCTATTGCGAAAATGGCGTTATTATTTTAACCGACATGTTCGGAGGTACACCTTCAAACCTGGCCTACGCCTTTCTTGAAGAAGGAAAGGTGGAGGTGATTTCAGGCGTCAACCTGCCCATTCTTCTCAAAGCCGTAACAACCCGGAAGAAGATGGATATTAAAGCATTGACCGCAGCCCTGATTGAACACGGGAAAAAAAGCATTTCCCTTGCCAGCGACATCCTCAAAGGGACCAGCCGGTCCTTATCCTAACCTGTGCCATGCCTGCTTTCCCCTTTCGGGTATGGACTTAATTTCATTTTTGAAGGAGGCTAATAATGACGGTAAAAATAGGAATTAATGGATTTGGCAGGATCGGACGCATGGTCTTTCGGGCTGCTTTGGAAAATGATGCGATTGAAATTACGGCCATCAATGATTTGACCAACACCGAAACCATTGCCCATCTGCTTAAATACGACTCTGTCCACAGACGCTTACCCAACGAGGTCAGCCATGGAGAGGGGTTCATTGCCGTGGATGGGCAACAGATTTTGGTAACCGCGTTAAAGGACCCTGCCCAGATTGCCTGGGCGGATGCCGGCGTGGACATTGTCCTGGAATGCACCGGCCTTTTCAGAAATCGTGAAACCGCTGGCAAACACCTTGAAGGCGGGGCCAAAAAAGTCATCATTTCTGCGCCGGCCAAGGATCCGGATGTCACCATTGTCATGGGCGTAAACCATGAAGATTACGATCCCGGAGCCCATCATATTTTATCCAATGCATCCTGCACCACCAACTGCCTGGCACCTGTAGCCAAAGTTCTGCTGGAAAATTTCGGTATTATATGCGGGCTCATGACCACGATTCACTCCTACACAGGTGACCAGCGCCTGCTTGATTTTCCCCACAAAGACCTGCGCCGGGCAAGGGCAGCGGCCCTGTCCATGATTCCCACCACCACAGGGGCAGCCAAAGCGGTCTCCCTGGTATTGCCCGAGCTTGAAGGCAAGCTCAACGGCCTTGCCGTGCGGGTACCCACACCCAATGTATCCCTTGTGGATCTCGTGGTCACCACCGAGAAAAAGGATCTGACCAAGGAGATGATCAACCAGGCACTTAAAAAGGCGTCCGAAACAAACCTAAAGGGGTATCTGGGCTATTGCGACACACCTCTGGTATCCATTGATCACAACTCTTGTCCGCTTTCTTCCATTGTTGATGCCTCCTGCACGGATGTCATCAACGGAGAGATGGTAAAAATATTTTCATGGTACGACAACGAGGCCGGTTACTCACACCGCATGGTTGATCTGGCTGCCATGGTGGGCAATGCCCTTTAAAGGAGGGAAAAAATGACAAGAATTCCATTGATTGCCGGCAATTGGAAAATGTACAAGACCGGTACCCAGGCTGTTGCTGCCGCAAAACAGCTGGCACACTTAAGCAAAGGGGTGGATGGCGTTGATATCATGATTGCACCCACAACCCTGTCCCTGCCCCTGGTGGCGGCGGCCCTGGGCAAATCGTCCCCGATCCGGCTGGGAGCGCAGAACATTTACCCGGGAACGGAAGGCGCATTTACCGGTGAAGTGTCCGGTCCGATGATCAAGGATGCCGGTGCCGATTACGTGATTATCGGCCACTCCGAACGTAGACAGTATTTTGGCGAGACCGATGAAAGCGTCGGACTTAAAATCCGTTCAGCCCTTGATGCAGGACTTATCCCGGTTATGTGCATCGGAGAGACCGAAAGCCAGCGGGATGCAGATGAAACTTTTTTTATCCTTGACAAACAGATAACAGATGGGTTAAAAGGCTTTGATCTTGGAGATCTTGACACCCTGATCCTGGCCTATGAGCCGGTATGGGCAATTGGCACCGGAAAGACCGCCGGGCCTGATCAAGTCAAGGAAGTCCACGGTTTTTTGCGGCATCTGCTCAAGGAAAAATACGCACAAGGTCTGGCTGCAACGATTCGAATTTTATACGGCGGATCAGTAAAACCAGGAAATATTAAAGACCTGATGCAACTTGAAGATGTCGATGGTGCATTGGTTGGCGGCGCGAGCCTGAACCCGGAAGATTTTAATGAAATTATTAGGTTTTAGACTTTTTTAATATGACAAGTATTTTAGTGGCAATACACGTCGCAGTTTGCATTTTTCTGATACTTGTTGTTCTGTTGCAGACCGGCAAAGGCGCAGAGATGGGTGTGTCTATGGGTGGTGCAGGCAGCCAGGCCCTCTTCGGAGCCGCCGGACCCGCAAACATTCTGACCAAAATTACCACGGCCGTGGCCATTGTTTTCATGATAACATCTCTGACCTTGGCTTATATGTCAGGGCATCAGGCTCAGTCCAGCGTCATGAAAGGCGTATCTGCACCAGCAGAACAGCAGGCACCAGCATCAGAATGAATATAAATATTTTTTTGCCGAAGTGGTGGAATAGGTAGACACGCACGCTTGAGGGGCGTGTGGGGAGACCCGTGGGAGTTCAAATCTCCCCTTCGGCACCATTAATTTAAAGCCGCGGCATGATTGTCGCGGCTTTTTTTTTATAGATTGATATGGACGAAGACAACAAAAGAAATTGTTACAAGTGCCAATTTTTCTATGTCACCTGGGAACCGGCCCATCCAAACGGCTGCAGGGCATTGGGGTTTAAAAGTCGCCAACTGCCCTGCATCACAGTATTCCAGTCTTCTGGAAAGCCCTGTGAATATTTTAAGGAAAAAAAGAAATAGGCCGTCTAACTTGCGCCTTGAATTATGGGCAGACAACCTTATTATAAATAATTATGACTTATCACAATGAGGCCAATGAGGCCACCGGGCCTGACCCGAAAAAAATAGAAAAAGAGCTTGGGGAATTTTTGAACAAAAAATTCGGTGGCAGTGTTAAAATTTTGACACCTTCCATCCAGCCCCAACAGGAGATTATTACCGGCACAACACCTGCGTCGGGGAAAAAAAAGCTGATTGATTTCAATATCAAGCCTTCGGAACTGATCAGCTACCTTGACCAGTATGTTGTTCGACAGGACAAGGCTAAATCTGTTCTTGCCACAAAAATCTGCACCCATTTCAACCGAATCCGACACCAGGAAACCATGAACACGGAACCGTTCAAGATCACGGGTAATATCAAAAGCAATATCCTGTTACTCGGTCCCACCGGTATTGGAAAAACCTATCTGATCAAGCTTATCGCCAAAAAAATCGGGGTGCCTTTTGTCAAAGCGGATGCCACCAAATTTTCCGAAACCGGTTATGTGGGCGGGGATGTGGAGGATCTGATCAGGGATCTGGTTAAAGAGGCCAAGGATGACATTGAGCTTGCGGAGTGTGGTATTGTCTATATAGATGAAGTGGACAAGATTGCTGCCAGCCCCAATGTCATAGGCGCCCAGATATCCCGGACAGGGGTTCAACGGGCCCTGCTCAAACCTATGGAAGAGACCGAGGTCGATTTAAAGGTACCCCATGATCCCGTATCCATGATGCAGGAGCTTGAGGCATTCCAGAGAACCGGGAAACGTACGGCCAGACGGGTGAATACATCCAATATTCTGTTCATTCTGTCAGGCGCGTTTTCAGGGCTGACAGATGTGGTGAAAAAGCGATTAAGCAAACAGGCCATCGGATTCGGCGCATCGCTCACCCACGCCAGAAAAGAAAATGAACTTTTAAAGGCGACCCGGTCCGAGGATTTGGTGGAATATGGATTTGAGTCCGAATTCATCGGCAGGATACCCGTGCGCTGTGTGCTGGATGAACTGACCCAAAAAGATCTTTACGACATCCTGAAAATGCCTAATAATCCGGTAATTTTAAGCAAACGCCTTGATTTTAAATCATACGGGATTGATGTGGTATTCACTGACGAGGCGTTAAAAGAGCTGGCGTCAAGGGCGCACAAGGAAAATACCGGTGCCCGGGGGCTTGTCTCCGTGGTTGAAGAAGCCCTGCTGGCGTTCGAAGAAAAACTGCCTTCCGAATCTGTGGGTCAGTTCGCCATTACCAAACAGGTGCTGATCACCCCGCAACTAATTTTAAACGATCTTATCCAGGGCAATGATAAGGAACGATACGAGGCAGAATACAACCATGCCCTGGGCCTTTTTTCGGATTATATCAATGAATATATAACAAAAAACTGGAAAATATTTTCCATCCGTCACGGGCTGACCTTAACACAGATTCGCACAAAAATGCTGGCACAGTATTACACGGCTCATGTCATGGAAATTGAAGACGCGGTTAAACAGGTCAAAAAATTCTATGACACCGTAAAAGAAATGGAACTGGAAATTTCCAGGAACTATGCTTTAAATGTCGTGTTTGAAGAAGATGCAGCGGATTTTCTCATCCAGCAGTTCATAGAGCACAATGCCAGCATGGATGAAATCCTTTCAAAAATTTACACGGATTTTTTTGACGGCCTTAACCTGATTCGGGAGAAAACCGGAAAAGCAAGGTTTTTCCTGTGCAAGGATGCATTAACCGACCACGAAAAATACCTCAACGAGCTTATCAGAAAAGAGATAAAATGATTGGAATTTCAAAACTTTACTGCGCCACTGTGGAACCCTCGGATACGTTACGCTATTCAAGGCATTCAAGCAGACTACCCTCCCATTTGCTTCAGTTTTCCAAGGACAAAAAACCGGTGGTGGTCTGGAATATGACCCGGCGGTGCAACCTGAAATGCGTTCACTGCT